>CAMLSX010000041.1 GCA_946484175.1 uncultured Clostridia bacterium | reverse complement strand
TGCGAGAAGAAAGAGGCACAAAGAAGCGGCAAAGGAACCGCCTTGGTTCCTTTGCAAACCTCCACGAAGTTCCGATTCAGAAAACGACGCGGAACCACCGCGCTTGTAAATTCCCTGCGGGAATTTGTGCGCGGCGGTTCATTTAGCTCGTCGCAGGTTTTTTGAACCCCCCTACAGGCAAATTAAAAAAGCATCGCAATCCGTTTTTCTGGATGCGATGCTTTTTGTCGTTTATAGCTCGGGGGAAATGATGAACTTTCCCTTTGCGCGCAGAGCGGGATTGGACAAAATTTCAGGCAGTTCCGCAAGGCCGCATACGCGGTGTACCATGCTGGTAACGTCCAGCCGCCCGGAGTCAATCAGATCAAGCGCCCGTTTTTGCGTGTACGGGTTGATGTAAGACGCCCGGATGGTCAGCTCTTTCTGGAAAATCTGGAAAGGCCGCAGCGCAATGGTGTCGTCCGGCTTGGTCAGGCCGAACAGCATCACCGTGGCTTTGTTTCCCGCAAGCTCAATCGCCTGCGCAGCGGTGGACGGCAAACCAGCACATTCAATCACAGTCTGAATCCAGTTCAGGCCATGCGCCCGCAGCTGCTCGTCAGGGTCTTCGGTCAGGGGGTCAATGCATACGTCTGCGCCCAATTTTAGGGCAGTCTGGCGCTTGCTCTCCACCGGCTCCAGCAGCGCGATTTTTGCAGCGCCCGAAATACGCGCCAGCTGTACCATCAGCAGGCCGATCATCCCGCCGCCAATCACCAGCACCTGTGAACCGGGGCGGATTTCGCACATGTCAATGCCGTGCAGACAGCAGGCCACCGGTTCGATCATAGCGCCCTGCTCAAAGCTGGTGTGCTCGCCAAGGCGGTATACCTGGCTTTCCGGTACGGCGCAGTATTCCGCAAAACCGCCGTTCACCGTGGTGCCGTAACCGGTCATATGGTCACAGTAGTGGGCAAGACCATTGCGGCAGGCATCACAAAGACCGCAGTATTGGTTCGGGTCTACACATACACGGTCGCCCGGCTGGAACCGCGTGACGTGTTCGCCGGTTTTTACAATGATTCCAGAAAATTCGTGCCCCAGAATGGTGGGGGGCGTCACCTCGGCCGCGCCGGGGTCGCCTTCAAAAATATGCACGTCGGTACCACACACACCACAGGCTTTCACCTGAATCAGAACCTCTTCCGGGCGAAGGGTGGGCATGGGGCTTTCTTCCATCCGCAGGTCGTGCCTGCCGTAAAAAACTGCACTCTTCATTCCTTTTTACTACCTGCCTTCCTTTGCTGCCTGCTTTTCAGACAATTTTGAGTATAGGATACTGCAAAGGACACAAAAAGACAAGCGTCAATCTGCATATGGAAATGACGGGAAATTTGGGCATCGTACCCTTACAGGTACTGGTACTGCTTCTTTTTGGAGACGAAGAAGAAAAAGGTAACGGCCAGCGCGAGCAGCTCCGCCATGACAATTGCCAGCCAGATGCCGTCGATTCCCAGCAACAGGGGCAGAACCAGAATCGAAAGAATCTGAAATACCAGCGTCCGCGAAAAGGCAATAGCGGCCGAGACTGCACCGTTGTTGAGCGCCGTGAAAAAGGCAGAACTGAAAATATTGAACCCACAGAACAGAAAAGAAATGGCAAACAGCTGAAACCCGTGACGGGTCATTTCATACAGCGCGGCGTCATATCCCACAAAGACCTGCGCCAAAGGTGCGGCCAGCAGTTCTGCCAGCAGCGTGAGCACTGCACCGGATACCGCCGTAATCATCAGGCTTTTGCGGAACATGTTTTTCAGTTCCGGGTGGTTTGCCGCTCCATACTGGTAGCCGATGATGGGAGCGCTTCCAATCGCATAGCCGATAAAAATCGCGATGAAAATAAAGTTGACGTACATCAACACCCCATAGGCGGCCACACCATCTTCTCCTGCAAGTTTTATCAGCTGTAAATTATACAGCATGTTTACTACAGAAGAAGAAAGATTCGTCATCAGCTCGGAAGAACCGTTGGCACATACCCGCAGCAGCGCGGGGAAATCCACTTTTGCACGGGTCAAACGGAGCAGGCTGGTATTTTTCCGGGCAAAATAGAAGAGCGGAAAAACGCCTCCCACCATCTGGCTCAAACCGGTAGCGACAGCAGCTCCGGCAATGCCCCATTGAAACGCAGCGACAAACAGGGCGTCCAAAATCATATTGGTAACCCCTGCGCCAACTGTCACCCACAGCCCAAGCCGGGGCTTTTCAGCAGTGACAAAAAAGCTTTGAAAAAAGATTTGGAGCATAAAGGGAACCTGAAATACCAGCAGGATACTGCCGTAAATCACACAGTTTTCCAGCATCTGTCCTGTAGCGCCAAAAGCAGCGGCAATTGGCCGGATAGTGACAAGACCCAGAACCGTCAAAACGATTCCGGCAATCACTGTGACCCGGATGAGCATGGAAAAATACTGGTTTGCACGCTGGTGGTCTTTTTCTCCCAATGTTTTGGCGACCAGCGCGCTGCCGCCTGTACCAATCATAAATCCAATGGTTCCCAGCCCCATCAGCAGCGGCATAATCAGGTTTACGGCGGCAAAGGGCGTTTTCCCCACGAAATTGGAGACAAAAAGGCCGTCTACCACACCATAAATCGAAGTGAAGATCATCATAATGACCGAGGGCAGGACAAATCGAAACAGTTTCGGGTATGTAAAATGTTCCGACAGCTGAATTCTCATGAAAACTCCTCCTGTAAATTCATCAAGTGCTTGGTGATTTTTGGGAAGCAATTTGTCCGGTGAGAATTTTACTTGCTTCTTCATGCAGGCTGCTCACATATTTGCGGTTAAGCGAGAGAAACAGCGCACGGTCTTCCGCGGTAAAATGCTCAAAGGTTTTTTGTTCCATCAGAAAGATATCGTCAATCGTCTCAGCAACAAAGCGAACACCTTCCTCTGTCAGCGAGATTTGCTTGTTTTTCCGGTTTGCACCGCTGGCCTTTACTTCAATATATCCGGCCGCCTCCAGCGTTTTCAGCGCGGAATTGACGGTCTGTTTGCTCAAAGAGAGCATTTCGCACAGCTTGCTCTGTGTATAAACGCTGTCAGATTCGCGGATGGTATAGAGAAGCCAGAACGCACAGTCCGAAAGGCCATAGTAACGTGCCAGAGAATGATAGATCTGGTCCATTTCTTTATACAGGCTGTTAGGTCAGTTTACAAGGAACTACACGCAGACCGTGAAACGGGCTGCTGACAACA
>CAMLSX010000040.1 GCA_946484175.1 uncultured Clostridia bacterium | reverse complement strand
GCGGCAAAGGAACCGTCTTGGTTCCTTTGCGATCTTCCACGAAGTTCCGATGCAGCAAGCGGTGCGAAACCTGCCGCGCTTGTAAATTCCCTGCGGGAATTTGTGCGCGGCGGTTCATTCAGCTTATAGCCGCAATGGCTTTTACACGCTGGCGGTATATCCGGCTTCGGTTACGGCGTCCACCAGCACCTGATCCGGAACATCTTTGGATAGGGTAACAGTGGCCTGCTTCTTTTCCAAATCGGCAACCGCCTCTTCAACGCCATCAATGGCATTCAGGGCCTTTTCTACGTGCATTTTGCAGTGTGCGCACATCATACCTTCTACAGACAATACTTTTTTCATGGAACTGACTCCTTTCATATTCTCCGACATGGTATCGGAATTTTCTTCTGCTGCCGGTATAACCGGACAGACAGTTGCTTCTTTTGCAGGGATCGTTTCTTCCGGCAGAACCGCCGGTGCTTTGCGCCTAAAAAAGCGCAGGCGCAGGGCATTGGTCACCACGCAGACCGAGCTTAAACTCATAGCCGCCGAACCAATCATGGGGCTCAGGCGGATAGCAAAGGCCGGGAACAGTACACCTGCCGCCACAGGGATTCCGAGAACATTATAGAAGAAGGCCCAGAACAGGTTCATGTGGATATTCCGAACCACGGCACGGCTTAGTTCGATTGCCGCCGCTGCATCGTCCAGAGAGTCCTTCATGAGCACCACATCCGCCGATTCAATCGCGATATCGGTTCCCGCTCCAATGGCGATTCCGATATCTGCGCGGGTAAGGGCCGGTGCATCGTTGATTCCGTCGCCTACCATCGCAATTTTGCGGCCTTTTTCCTGTAAAGCGCGGATATGGGCCTCTTTTTCTGTGGGAAGCACATCCGAAATGGCGGTTTCAATGTTCAGCTCTTTCCGAATCGCTTCGGCAGTGATGCGGTTATCTCCAGTCAGCATGACCACATGCAGCCCAAGCTCTTCAAATCGGCGGATGGCGGCGCGGCTTGTTTCCCGAATCGTATCGGCTACTGCGATGATTCCCGCCAGCTTGCCGTCATAGGCAAAGAGCAGCGGCGTTTTTCCCGCCTGTGCCAGCGTCTCCATTTCCTTTTGAACAGCATCCGCCGGCAAGCCATTTTCTTTCAGAAAAGCGGCATTTCCGGCAAGCCAGCTCTTCCCCGCGATTTGAGCGCGCACGCCCCGGCCGGAAACCGCTTCGAAAGAATCTGCCCGCAGGGAGGGAACGCCCGCCTGCTGTGCATACTCCACCACAGCCTGTGCCAGCGGGTGCTCGCTCCCGATTTCTGCGGCTGCGGCCTGCGCCAGAAATTCCTGCTGCGACAGGCCTTTTTCCAGCACCAGCACATCAGTGACAGACGGTTTTCCCGAAGTAATGGTGCCGGTTTTATCCAGCACGATGGTATCGACATTGTGGAGGTTTTCAAGGCTTTCCGCAGACTTGATGAGGATGCCCATTTCCGCCGCTTTTCCGGTTCCCACCATAATAGCCACCGGCGTTGCCAGCCCCAGCGCACACGGGCAGGAAATCACCAGCACAGCGATGGCATTGGACAAAGCGAACTCAAAGCCCGCTCCGGCAATCATCCAGACAATCGCCGTCAGAATGGCGATTCCGATGACTACCGGCACAAACACACCGCTGACTTTATCGGCCAGCCGGGCGATGGGCGCTTTGGAGTTGCCCGCTTCATCCACCAAACGGATAATCTGCGCCAATGTAGTGTCCTCCCCCACGCGGGAAGCGCGGAATCGGAAAGAGCCGTTGCGGTTGATGGTGGCGGAAATCACAGTATCGCCCGGGTTTTTCTCCACGGGGATGCTCTCGCCGGTAATAGCGGACTGGTCCACATAGCCGGTACCCTCTGTCACCACGCCGTCTACGGGAATCCCTTCGCCGGGACGGATGACGATGAGGTCGCCGGAGACCACCTGCTCCGCCGGGATGGTCACCTCTTTCCCGCCGCGGACTACCACAGCAGTTTTGGGCGCGAGATCGATGAGCTTTCCCAGCGCATCGGAGGTTTTGGCTTTGGAACGGGCTTCGAGATATTTTCCCACCGTTACCAGCGTCAGAATCATAGCAGCGGATTCAAAATACAGCGCGTGGGCGTATTCATGCACCAGCCCCATTTCCCCATGTCCAAAGCCATAGGCCATGCGGAACATGGCGAACAGCCCATAGAGCAGCGAAGCGCCGGAACCGATTGCCACTAACGAATCCATATTGGGCGCACGGTGCAGCAAGGATTTGAAGCCGTTCTGGTAAAAATGCCGGTTGATAAACAGAATCGGGATGGTGAGGAGCAGCTGCAAAAGCGCCGACACCATGGCGTTTTCGATTCCCAACAGGAACCCCGGCACCGGCAAAGACATCATAGCGCCCATAGCGACATACATCAGCGGCACCAGCAGGATAATGGAAGAAACCAGCCTGCGTTTCATAGCCTTCTGGCTTTCGTCTGCCTGGGACTGCCGCGCCTGCCATTCACTGCGGAAGGTGCCGGTTTCCGCTTCCTTTTTTCCGCTTATCGGGCATGCACCATATCCGATGCCCTCTACGGCCTGCACAATGGCCTGTTGCTCTACTTCGTTTTCATCGTAGGAGACCGTCATCTGGTTGGCGAGCAGGCTGACGTTCACTTCTTCTACGCCTTCCAGTTTCTGGACACAACGGGTCACGTTGGCCTGGCACGCGGCGCAGGTCATGCCGGTCACCTGATATTTTTCTGTTTTCACAGGATTCACCTCTCTTTTCCCAGCAGCCTGGGGATTATTTCAGCTTTTTAATCAGCTCCAGCGCTTCCTCCATAATCTGGGGGTTGCCCTTCTGGATTTCTTCCACCACGCAGGTTTCCAGATGGCTTTGCAGCACTGCATAGCCAAACGCCTGCAAGGCGCTCTCTACAGCGGCCACCTGGATGAGGATATCGCCGCAATAGCGGTTGTCATCCAGCATTTTACTGATTCCGTTTAGCTGACCGGTCATCCTCTTGATGCGGTTTTGCAGCTGGCGGAGTTCTTTCTCCTCACGTGGGGTGGATTTATGACGGCAGCAGCAGGTTTTCTCTTCGCAAAGAGCTTCCTGTACTGTATCGGTGTTTTTATTTTGCTTTTCCATTTTATGCCTCCTTGTATACCCCATAGGGGTATTTGGGTTGCTTTTATTATAATACCCTATGGGGGTATTTTTCAAGTGTTTTTTTGAATTTATTTTCAAACCTTTTTCGATTCTTTACATTTACCATTTGATTTGCTATCATGATACCGAACAAATTGAACGCCAAAAAGGAAAGGGGAACGATTTATGAGCAGTCCTGCACCCAGAAATTTTCGTCCAAAACTTCATTTTACCCCGCCCTCCATGTGGATGAACGACCCGAACGGCCTGTTCTATACAGACGGGACTTATCATCTGTACTATCAATATAACCCCGGCGATACCGTTTGGGGGCCTATGCATTGGGGACATGCCATTTCGAAAGATTTGTACCACTGGGAACACTGTCCCATCGCCATGAAACCCGACGAGCTGGGGACGATTTTCAGCGGCTGTGCGGTACTGGACATCGACAACGTGAGCGGCTTCGGCGAAAATGGCCGCCCTCCACTGCTGATTTTCTACACCAATGACGGTGAATGTGAATGTCAGAGCATGGCCTACAGTCTGGACGGCGGCATGACCTTCACACGTTATTCCGGCAACCCGATTCTCGGAAACCCCGGCGTGAACGATTACCGTGACCCCAAAGTATTCCGCAATCCGGTGCGCGGCGGCTACAGTATGATCGTCTCGGCGCACGACCGCGCGATGTTCTATCATTCCACTGATTTGAAGCACTGGGAAAAAACCGGGGAATGTAAACCCACTCCCGAACAGATTCACAACGCCGATATTTGGGAATGTCCCGACATCTTCCCGATGGAATGTGGCGGGAAAACAGTGTGGGTACTGGTGGTCAGCATGATCTTTTTTGGGGAAGGACACGAAAACCACATGCTGTATCTGACCGGCACTTTTGATGGTGACGCCTTCCTTCCGGACGAAGGCGCTGTTGCAGAGCGGGTGGACTGCGGTTTTGACTGCTATGCCGGTTCTACCTACTGGGGCACGGAGGAAAAAATTCTGATAAACTGGGAAAACTGCCCGGATTATGCGGGACAGGTTCCCACCGGTGAATACTGCGGTCAGATGAGTTTGCCGCGTGTTCTCCGCTTGCAGGAAACACCGGCTGGCAAAAAGCTGGCAGCACGCCCCTTCGGCATGGAAAAAATCTTTGAAGATGCCAAGCCTTTTGATGGCTGTTTGACGGGCGAAACGTTTGCCCTGCGTATTACCGGCGAGGGCAGCGGTTCTGTCACACTCGAAAACGATTCCGGCGAGCGTGTGACCTTTGGCGTGGACGAAGAAAACCATGTCTATGTAGATCGCAGCGCTTCCTCTACCCTGCAGATTGACAACCCGAACTGGCCCCTGATGCAGAAAAGCCGCCAGCCCCGTTTTTATCATGGCTGCTGGATGATTGACGTTGTGTTTGATGTCAGTGTGCTGGAGCTGTATTGCGATGATGGTACCCGCTGTTTCTCCAACGTCCTTTTCCCCACGCATCCCTATGAACATCTGACGGTAACCGGAGATTGTCAGGTTTGCATCAACGACTTCCCGACAGACTGATAGTAAAAGCACCCTATGGCGTAATTGCGCTGTGATCTCGTCGGATTCAGGCAGCAGGTTGAAGGTGCGCATCCATAAATTTGTGCCGCCCTAATTGTTTTAAACCGTGCTTCCTTGTTGAAAGCAGGGGCACTTCTGCGCCTGCCCCAGATTTGCTGACCGGGTGATTCGTTTTGATTCCCCTCAGGCTCAATGCAGCCACCCTTATCAGATGCAGTAATTGAAAGTTTGATTGCACAGGAATATGCCCGAAAAATCCACAGCTGATAAAAAATCCGACAGGTTATCTTCCTGTCGGATTTTTTATCAGCTGTTTTCGTTTACTTTAACAACAAAAAGCGGGCGGAACTTGCGTTCCGCCCGCCATTATGCAGGAATCTTATTCGCCGTAGTAGGCCTTCAGATACATTTCCTTGATTTCGCTCATC
>CAMLSX010000039.1 GCA_946484175.1 uncultured Clostridia bacterium | reverse complement strand
ATCCATGTGCACCTAATTCAATTTTTAATGTGTCCAGAATTCTGGGTACATATCAAATTAGAGCTGCATCGCTTCTTTGTTTGTAAAAAATGATATTCTTCTGCCCGGAATTTATCATTCATACGGATCGGGATTGTCTGTCCTTTCCAGAAGATAATCAACACTGACATGGTAAAAATCAGCCAGTGCGCATAAAACTTCCGGCGGAATCATTCTTTGACCGCTTTCATAATAAGCATAGGTACGTTGCGGTAGATTAATCGCTTCGCCAACTTTTGTCTGTGTCAAATCAGCATCCCCGCGCAATTCCCGAATTCGTTTATACTGCATGACATTTCACCTGTATGGTTTGGGATTGTCTGTTAATCCCAAAAGATAATCCACGCTGGTTTTGTAAAAGCGCGCAAGAGCAATCAGAGAAGAACTGGGAATATCCAGCATTCCTGTTTCATACCGAGAATAAGTTGTTTGACTGACATGAAGCAATGCGGCCAGTTCCCGCTGCGGTAAATCCAAATCTTCCCGCAAATCTCGAATTCTGTTATATCGTTTCATTTTATTTCTTATCAATTGTATGGCTTGGGATTGTCAGTCAATCCAAGCAAATAGTCTACGCTGGTATGATAATAAGCCGCCAGCTTTACAGCCAATTCCAACGGAAGAGGACGTTCCTCCCGCTCGTATTTAGAGTATAAAGACTGGTCACAGAGCAAATATTCCGCAACCTGCTTTTGTGTCAGATCGTGATCTTCCCGTAAATCACGGATTCGTTTCTGTAAATTCATTGTTTCACCTATACGGTTTTGGGTTATCTGTTCTTTCCAGCAAGTAGTCCACGCTAACATGATAAAAATCAGCTAATGCGCATAAAACTTCCGGCGGAATCATTCTTTGACCACTTTCATAATAAGCATAGGTACGTTGCGGTAGATTGATTGCTTCTCCAACTTTTTTCTGAGTTAAATCACTATCTTCCCGAAGTTCTCGAATTCGTTTATATTGTTTCAATACCATCACCAAACTCAGTATAAAAAAGACGGGATTTGCTATTGATTTTATGAACAAATTGTTCTAAAATCTATTTTGAGGTGGTAAATATGTCCGATTACAAGGAAATGTATGGAAAGCTGTATCGCGCCGTGCAACAATCGATTGTTCTGCTGCAAAAGGCACAGGAAGAATGTGAAACCATGCACATGGCAAAGTTAGACCCTGAAATCGATATGAGCCGCTTTTTGCGTCACACAAAAGAAAATCAGGGAGAAAACGAGTAACTCCCTTCCTGCTTGGAAAACACGGGAGCATTTTTGAACCCCTTTCTGTATGATTGAGGAAAAATCATATGGAAAGGAGTTTTTTTGTGGAAAAAGAACCGACCGCTCAGACACCTGCCGCCGAAGAGCAGATTCAGCAATTGACCGAATTGTTGATAGATAAGCTCTTTCAGGCGGTGGGAGAACTGGACGTATATACTGCCGTTTCCAAAACACGGCAAAAAGAAAGCCTGTATAATGAACATGGAAAATCTGCGGGCGAAATCGTCACTGAAAAAGAACATCGCCGCCGATACAGGGGCATTATTGACCGAGGTGCACTCAAACAGCTGACCGCCGCACTAAAAGACTTGAAGGACATCCAGCTTTCTTTGGCAGGAAGAGAAGACGGAGAAGCTACCGGTGTGGTGGAGATCGCTTCTATTTTGGAGGAACTGGAAGGAGGCACGGCCCATGTCTAAAGCTATTTGGTCTCCTCAGCCGCGGCAAAAATTGTTCCAGTCAAGGCCGGAATACGAAGCTCTGTACGGCGGCGCAGCGGGTGGAGGCAAAAGCGATGCTCTGCTGACTGAAGCCCTGCGGCAGGTGCATATTTCCCATTACCGTGCACTGATTCTGCGAAAGACCTATCCCCAGCTTTCAGAACTCATCGACCGGAGCAGAACGCTATATCATTCGGCATTTCCTCTAGCTCGTTATAACTCCACCGGCCACTACTGGGAATTCCCCAGCGGGGCAAAAATTTATTTTGGTTCCATGCAGCACCCCTCAGACAAAATCAACTACCAAGGCAAACGATATGACTTCATTGCCTTTGATGAGCTGACCCATTTTACCTGGGAGGAATACAGTTATCTGTTCAGCCGCAACCGCCCCAGCGGCCCCGGCACCCGGGTATATATCCGGGCGGCTACCAATCCCGGCGGTATCGGCCACAGTTGGGTGAAAGAGCGCTTTATTACCCCTGCCCCACCTATGACTCCCATTGTGGAAGAGGTTCAGGTGGACACGCCGGACGGTCGGAAAACCATGAGCCGATCCCGCGTTTTCATTCCCTCTACCGTTTTCGACAACCAAAAACTGCTGGAAAATGACCCGGGATATCTGGCCAGCCTTTCCCTGCTACCCCCGGCAGAGCGCAGCGCTCTGCTGTACGGCAGCTGGGATTCCTTTAACGGACAGGTTTTTTCAGAATGGCGCAATGATCCCGCTCACTATCAGGATCACCGCTGGACTCATGTTATTGACCCATTCCCCATTCCCGCCCACTGGCGAATTTATCGTGGCTTTGACTTTGGCTATGCCCGCCCCTTTGCGGTGGGATGGTTTGCCGCCGACCCGGACGGGCGGCTGTATCACATCCGGGAGTATTACGGCTGCACCGGTACGCCCAACACCGGTCTGCGGATGCATCCGGCACAGATTGCCGCAGAGATTCGCCGGATTGAACAGGAGGACGAACAGCTTCGAGGGCGAAAAATCATCGGTATTGCCGACCCCAGTATTTTTGATGAAAGTCGGGGCGAAAGTGTAGCTGCCATGATGGAGCGAGCTCCGAATTTCATTTACTGGTCAGGAGGCGACAACACCCGCCTTCCTGGCAAAATGCAGTATCACTACCGGCTGGCTTTTGATGAAAACGGGCTGCCCATGATGCAGATCTTTCACACCTGCAAGCACTTTATCCGCACGCTGCCGGCACTGGTGTATGACAGCGGCAATGTAGAGGACATCGACACCACGCAGGAAGACCACATCTACGATATGTGCCGATATGTACTCATGGAAAACCCTATTTCCCCACAAAAAACCACATTATCACCCAAATCACTTCTTCCGCCGGAGCTACAAACAGAGGAACCGGCGCGATTTTTGCTGCTATAACTTGTTTCTCATGTATCGGCGTGTTAAACTGAAATTATAAGTATCATCCATAGAACAAATACAAGGCAAGGAGAGCTTTTCATGTTTGGAAAGAAAAAGCAGGCGATTCTCACACCACCGCCGGGACTTGGCAAAGAAGATATCATCATCGAAAAAAGCATCTGCACCGGTGAGGGGGTTATCGGTTTTTGCGACCCCAAAACGAAAAAGCTCTTGCAGGCAGTAGCGGCTCGGACACCAGGAGAAATTGCGGATTTTTATCGCTCCTATGGATACGAGCCACCGGAAAAATAAAAGAAAAGGGGTATAGGATATGGAACTGCTTCGAAAACAAATTCAGGATGGAATACTGGGATTAGCTGTCGGTGACGCGCTGGGCGTACCGGTGGAATTCCGCAATCGGGAGGGGCTGAAACAGCAACCTGTCACCGGGATGCGGGCGTATGGTACCCACCATCAGCCCGCTGGAAGCTGGTCGGACGACACCACTATGACGCTGTGCTCACTGGAGAGCCTGACAAAAGGCGTGGATTACGACGACATGATGGATCGTTTCTGCCGCTGGGTGGATGAAGGCTATATGACGCCTCACGGGAAGCTCTTTGATATCGGGGGAACCACCCGTCATGCGCTCTGGCTGTACAGTTCCGGGATACCTGCGTTGCAGTGCGGCGGTACCGATGTGCGGGACAACGGAAACGGCTCCCTGATGCGGATTTTGCCCGCTATCTTTTATCTTCGCCGGGAATATGGGGCAACCTGTATGGAGAAGGCGGAAGCTTTTGAACTGATTCACAACCTTTCCCGGCTGACCCATGGCCACGAAATCAGCCAGATTGCCTGCGGGCTGTACTGTGATATGGCAAACGAGCTGATGAACGGAAAAACCATGACAGAAGCCATCAGTCATGCCGCTTTGACAAAAGATCGCCGGTATGGTATACAGGAAGAATTTTCTCCCTGGTTACCTGAGTTCGATTTTGTAAATGCAGAAACGCTGGCAGCCCTGCCGGAAGAAGCCATCAAAAGCAGCGGATATGTGGTGGATACCCTTCAAGCGGCTTTGTGGTGTTTGCTCACGACGGACTCCTACATGCAATGTGTCCTGAAAGCTGTCAATCTGGGGTCCGATACTGACACGGTGGCGGCGGTGGCCGGTGGGTTGGCAGGAATCATCTATGGCGCGGAATCCATTCCTGAAGACTGGCTGCGTGTACTGGCCAAAAAAGAGGAAATCGTCCGGCTGTGCGAAAATTTTCTGTCTGCATAGTTTTTATGCTGGAACTATGGGAAAATTCGCCCTTCTGCCCTTGACTTTTTGCGCCGGATGGGATACCATATATCCATATGGAAAAAGACGTTGACGGAGACAGTACGCAGGGAGCCAGTGCTCCAGCGAGCCGGGGACAGTGCAAGCCCGGCGCCATCGGGCCCTGACGGAAGATCACTCTATCAGTCGCAGGCTGAACGGATTTTCTCAGTAGGTTCTGTCGGATTCCCGCCGTTACCGGGAGCGCATATGATGGTATGCCGCGAAAATAGGTGGTACAGCGAAGTCACAGCCTTCGTCCTGTTTTGCAGGATGAAGGCTTTTTTATTTGCCTCGCGGCTGTTACAGGATGAATTCAAAGGAGGAAACACCATGTACAACAAGGTATCCACAAATCTGAACTTTGTGGAACGCGAAAAGCAGGTGGAGGAATTCTGGCGTCAGGAACACATCTTTGAAAAGAGCATGGAGATGCGCCGGGATTGCCCCAATTACACTTTCTATGATGGACCGCCCACGGCCAACGGCAAGCCCCACATCGGCCATGTGGAGACCCGCGCCATCAAGGACATGATTCCCCGTTACCGCACCATGAAGGGCTATGACGTGCCCCGTAAGGCCGGCTGGGATACCCACGGCCTGCCCGTAGAGTTGGAAGTGGAAAAACTGCTGGGTCTGGACGGCAAAGAGCAGATCGAGGAATATGGTCTGGA
>CAMLSX010000038.1 GCA_946484175.1 uncultured Clostridia bacterium | reverse complement strand
AGCCAATCTGACCGGCCACATTGGCGCCTACTGCGTGCATGAGCAGGTGGTTCTGGTTGTCTTCTTTCAGCGCCATCTTCTGAATCACACGGGCGCTCATGGGGAATGCAGAGATGCCTGCACCGCCCACCATGGGATTGATCTTTTTATCCTTGGGCAGGAAGATATTCAAAATCTTTGCAAATACCACACCGCCAATGGTGTCGAAAATAAATGCCACCAGGCCAAGAGCCATGATCAGCAGAGTGCCCCAGTTGAGGAACATATCCGCCTGCATCTGGAAAGCGATGGTGATTCCCAAGAAAATCGTAATCAGGTTTGCCAGCGGCCCCTGTGCCGTCTGAGACAGCGTTTCCAGTTTACCGCACTCGCGAATCAGGTTGCCGAACATGAGGAATCCCACCAGTGCAACAGAGGAGGGCGCAATCAGACCGGCAATCAGAGTAACAATAATCGGGAACAGGATCTTGGTGGTACGAGATACTGACTGAGGATTATAGGGCATCCGAATCTGGCGTTCCTTTTTGGTGGTAACCAGACGAATTGCCATAGGCTGGATAATCGGAACCAAAGCCATGTAGGAATAGGCTGCCACTGCAATTGCACCCATATAGTTGCTATGCAGCTGCTGTGAAACCAAAATAGAGGTTGGGCCATCTGCCGCACCAATCACACCAGCACTCATTGCATCCTTCAGCGGGAAGCCGAGCAGTACTGCCAGCAGAACCGTGAAGAAAATACCAAACTGTGCGGCGCCGCCAAACAGCAGCATCTTCGGATTGGAAAGCAGGGGACCAAAATCGATCATGGCGCCAATGCCGACAAACAGCAGCAAGGGGAACGCCTCGGAAGCCTCGATGCCGTTTTCAAACAGCCAGGTCACAATGCCATTTTCACCCAGAACACCGGGCAGAGGCAGGTTGACCAGAATGGCTCCAAATCCCATGGGCAAAAGCAGGGCTGGCTCAAAATCCTTTTTGATGGCCAGCCAGATGAGCAGTCCGCCGATGAGCCACATGATCAGCATATTCCAATGCTGTACCATGTACACCACGCCGTCGGTCAGAAAAGAAAAATCGCTCAACAGGTTTGACTCTCCTTTGTTGATAAAATTGGCGGCTGACGCCGCCTGAATCCTTTTTATTATACTGTTTCATTTTCAGGATTTCAACCGGAAAACGCGTGATTCGGCAGAATTTCTTCCTGAAAAATGGATTTTCACTGTAAACGCAAAAATCCGCTGCGGCCTCTTTTTCAGAGGTCACAGCGGACTAACGTCCCTACAGGCGGAGATTAGACATGATCCTCGATGTACTTTACCAGTTCACCGACAGTCTTAATGTTCTCAATCTCGGTATCGGGCACTTCGATCTCGAACTCGTCCTCGATGGACATCAGAAGGTCGACCACATCCAGAGAGTCTGCACCCAGATCCTCTGTAATAGTAGTGTCATTGGTGATGGTGTCTTCCTCCACGTCAAACTGCTCGCTGAGGATAGCCTTTACCTTCTCAAATACCATAATCCGTTTTCCTCCTTTACCTTGAAGTGTGGAATGAATCTGCGGAAAACCGCTCCCAGCAATGTGTGCTATGGACAAATCCTCACCGAATATGCTACAATTTTGACAGCCGGTTTTTTAGTGAACAGACCGATTGGAGCTCCACAGTGGACGGATTTGCGACTTCCATATCAAAATATTATTAGCAATTGCTTCCTTTGTCAATATCAAAACGAAAAATATTGTCTTTTTTTCCTGTAATTTTTATATAAGGAGATTGATTTCATTATATGTGCATAAAAATTTCTGCCGATTTTGCGGTAATTGGACATCCCATTGGACACACCATGTCGCCATTTATTCACGAACGATTGTTTTGTCTTTCCGGGAAAGACAAAACAGCCTATCATGTAATCGATATTCCACCTCAGGAGCTCGCTTCAAAAATGAAAGAGCTCCGTCATTTGCAGGGCTTTAATATTACTATCCCTCATAAGCAGACTATTATCCCTTTACTGGACGCATGCAGTACACAGGCTGCGGCTTTTGGTTCAGTGAACACAGTATCTACCCGCAATGGAATCTCTACAGGATACACTACCGATGGCATTGGCTGTTTAAAAGCATTGCAGGCTGCCGGAGTATCACCAGAAGGGCACTGTCTGATTCTGGGAAGCGGAGGTGCCGCGCGGGCTGTTGCTTTTGCGCTGACCGAAGCATGCAGTTTTCCTTGCATCACTTTTGCAGTGCGCGAAAAGAGCATGGAAGCAGCAACCGCGCTATGCAATTCTTTAACGGATTATGCAGAAAAACTCGGAAAAACCGGTTCTTTCCACGTGCTATCTTATTCTGATTTGGAAAACTTGGCACAAACAGCTTCGGAAAGACCAGAATTCCAACTGCTTTTAAATTGCACCAGCGTAGGAATGCATCCTGCTATCAATGCTTCTCCTGTATCTGAAAAGGTAATTGCCTGCTGTAAAGCTGTATTTGATGCCGTTTATAATCCGCATGACACATTATTGCTGCAAACCGCTCAAAATCTGGGAATCCCTGTGGTGCACGGTATGGCGATGCTGGTATGGCAGGCTGTTGCTGCACATGAAATCTGGGATGGCTCAACCTATCGCACGGAAGATATGGAGCAACTGATCAAAGATGCCTCCGAAGAAATGACACGTCGGTTTCAGGAGGCGGGAAAATGAAACAAAACCTGATTTTATGTGGATTTATGGGATGCGGTAAAAGTACGGTCGGGCGCCGGCTTGCCAAACTCAGCGGTCGTGAATTCATTGATATGGACAGTTTTATAGAAGAGCAGCAGGGGATGTCCATTCAGGAAATTTTTGCTTCTCTGGGGGAACCTGCTTTTCGCCAAATGGAGACAGAAGCTTCACAGATATTGGCCCAAAAACAGGAACTTGTCATTGCAAGCGGCGGCGGTACCGTATTGAATCCGGAGAATGTACGCATCCTCAAAAAAAGCGGAAAAATTCTTTTATTGGATGCTCCATTGACCGCTTTACAGGAACGCCTGAAATTTGATACGCAGCGTCCCCTGTTGCAGCGCCCTGACCGCAGAGAATTTATTGAACAGCTGTATAAACAGAGGTTTCCGCTGTACCAACAGGCTGCCGACCTGGTCATACCGGCAGGCGCTCCAGGAAATGTTGTTGCCAAAACCATCCTGCAAATGTTGGGAGAGGAGAAAATATCATGAAAAGCATCGGCATTATCGGCGGAGCGGACGGCCCCACCGCCATATATATTTCCAGCAGCAAAACAGACCGGAAAACAAATCGATCACTTTTGCTTTGTATCAGTACCGGTATCAGCGCTGGTTTGTTATTGTGCGTTGTTCTATTCCACCTGCTCAAACGCTTCCTATAAAAAATGGGATATCGGAACATGTTCCGATATCCCATTTCATGCTTTTCAGCTATTTTCCTGTTTTTCCAGCTTGGCCATTCGGCTGCTGAGCTGCTCTATATCTTCATTATGCCGATGTAAATACTCGCTCATATCCTGTCGAATCAGGCGGAGCGCCTGCATCATTATCAGCGCCAGTATCATAACAAAAAGTGAAATCCGCTGTACGATTACAAAAACTTCGCTTCTGTCTCCCCAACTGGCAATCACCATGGCAACCCACAGTAATAGGCTCATCAGTGCTGTCACAAAGAAAAAGACCTCTGTTTTTTGAATTCGATCCAGCATATTCCCCACTCCTTTATTACGAAATATAGCGATTCGTCTTCGGGGAAATTATATCATATTTTAGTTTATTTTTCAACCTAAAAGCAAATAATTGGTTATTTAGACGAATGGTTTTCGAGAGAAAGCAGCCAGTGTGCAGACTCACGCATGTATCCAAGTTGATCCAGAGCGCCAAAATGCTCAATCGTAAAGGAACCCGAAAAGCCCTTTTCCAGCAGCCGGGTCACAATTTTCTGAATCGGCAGGCAGCCGCTTCCCACTGGAGAAGCATACATATCCCTTCCCTGAATGGTCGTTTTGGGCTCCTCTCCGGCATGCCGTTCCCAGGTTCTGTCTTTACAGTGAATCCCGTGACGAATCCAGGGTTCCAGCTGCTCAAACGCTTCCAAGACATCCTCTTCGCTGTACAAAAAGTTTCCGGTATCAAACATGCAGCTCATTCCGGGAATGTTTTCCATAAACCACTTGAGTTCCGCCCAAGCTGCAAACGGCGCAGAACGGTCATCATAGTCTTCCATTCCCACAATAATTCCATGCTTCTGCGCATAAGCACACATCTTTGTCAAAACAGACTTCATATTATCGAGGTGCTGCTCACGGCAATCGCCTTCGTGCAGGAAACCTGGGATCACCAGCACTTTTGGGGAACCGCATTTCCTGGCCAGATCTATCATGGCATACGCTCTGGATGGGTCTGTGTCATTCCCAAAATCACCATAACAGCAGATACAATTTACCGAAAGCCCGGCGCTTTCCAGAACCCGCAAAATTCCCTCGCGATCTTCCAGCAATTGAGCCTCCATCACTTCTACACCTGTAATGCCAAAGGAGCGCACTTCACCAGCAATCTCTTCAATTGGATGACCGGTCTGATTGGAAGCTTCGCGCATGTGGTCATAAAAAACGGACAGTTTCATGTCTTTCACCTTTCTCTTTTTATTTTACCGGGCAACCCGGCAATCAAACTTCTCCCCAGTGCGTTTCCATCAATAATAACGCAGCACTGCTACCACTTTGCCCAGAATCATAACATTCCGGGAATAAATAGGCTCAAAATCCGGATTTTCCGGCTGTAAGCGAATGCAATCCTTTTCACGATACAGCCGTTTCACAGTAGCTTCATCCTCAATCATTGCTACCACAATTTCACCGTCATCAGCAGTCGGTGCCTTTTCGGCTATTACATAATCCCCATCCAGAATACCTGCATTTTTCATACTCATTCCATCTACATGCAGAGCAAAAAGTTCTTTGCCCGCAGCATGACGTGCAGAGTAAGGCAAGTATCCCTGAATCTCCTCAACGGCCAGAATCGGCATACCCGCTGTTACACGCCCCACAATCGGTACCTGCATGGAATCTTCGGTACCTTCGATTCGAATGGAGCGATTCAAACCAGCCTGACGGGAAATATACCCCAACTCTTCGAGCGTGCGCAGATGCGCGTGAACTGTCGAAGTGGATTTCAAACCTGTAGCGGCACAAATTTCACGTACAGAAGGTGGAATTCCATATTGGGCTTTTTCCTTCAGATAATCATATATTTTTTGTTGGCTTTTACTCAGCTTTTTCACGAAGCATGGCCTCCCATCAATATAAAAAATATGGCTTGTCCTGTTTACAACGGCATAGCCTCGCAATTTTTTATAAGCTTTCCCGCAATAGAAATACTTCTTAATTGCTATCAGTATACCATAAAGCTCCTAAAAAGACAAAACATTTGTTTGAAAAAGATGAAATTTTTTTCATTCAAAAATTCAAGAACTATTCATAACATATTCACACATAATGTGTGCACAGTAACTATAATAAAATTGTATTCAGATGGAGCCGCACCATTCTTGGATACATGTTCTACCCTCCTCAATA
>CAMLSX010000037.1 GCA_946484175.1 uncultured Clostridia bacterium | reverse complement strand
ATCCATGTGCACCTAATTCAATTTTTAATGTGTCCAGAATTCTGGGTACATATCAGCTCTCACCCTCATCGTTTTTTCTACAATATACCATTTCCCCCTGCCGGATTGCAACCTCCGGGCAGGGGGAAAACGATGATTTTAGTAAATTTTCAAACTGTCTTCACGGTTCATTCACTTAATTTCCGCGCGGCGCATCATCAGCCATGCCGCCAGCAGGCAGAGCACGCTGCACACCAGCGCAGTGGTGATGGGAATCCACAGGAAAACGCCTTTTTCTGTGTGGCCGGTAGCCAGTATCATAATCTGTTTCAGCAGCCAGGTGTATCCGCCGTGCAGCAGGGGCTTATCTGCCATGGGCAGCAGGATAAACAGAGTGCCGGGCACCAGAACAGAAACCAGCAGTTTGCCAATTTTGGAAAGGCGGTAATACAGCAAAGTGATGGCAAACCCCGCACTGCCCATCAGTAAGCATATGGCGAAAATCCAGAAAAATTCCTGTGCGGCAAAAAACACCGGGTTTGGATAAAAAAATTCATCGGCGTAAATCTGTGAAAACATGCTTTCGTAGTGTAAAAACAGGCTGAAAACCCGCCCGGCCAGCAGACAAATAGCCGCTTCTCCCAGACACAATACGGCTAAAGCAATCCCCCAGCCCACAAACTGGCTTTTTCTCGAGATGCCGTTCTGCTGGAAGAACCGGAAGTATTCCCGGAACGCCACCAGCCCGGTGACCAGCGTGAAGATGATGCAGGTCATCTCAAAGCCGGAAATATTGTACTCTGTGTTTTCACTCCGATTGAAGTGCAGGAACAGCCCGGAAGAGAGCAGGATTCCGGTCACGACCCCAAAAGCAATCAACAGGGAATTGCGCACATTATATAGATAATATCGGGTTGCCAGCTTCATGAAAAATCCCTCCCGTTTTCTTCGGTCATAGCCACAAACAGCTTTTGTAAATCCATCCGGCCGGTTTCCAATGTTTCCGGCAGGTGTTTTTCCGGCTGGCCGTAAATCACCGCGGTTTTCAGCCCGCCGATAGACTGCTGCGACAGCACCTGTTTCCCGGCGATAAAGGCGTCCACTTCCGACTGCTTGCCGCTGACGGTATAGCCGCTGTGCAGCAGCTCTTCACAGGTCTTGTGGCACATCACCCTGCCGTTGTGCAGGATGATGACCTCTTCCAGCAGGGAAGCGGCTTCTTCAATCAGATGGGTGGACAGGACGATGGTGCGGGGGTTCCGGCCATAGCTTTCCAGCAGTTCGCGGTAGAACATCTCGCGGTGACCCGCATCCAGTCCCAGCACGGGTTCATCCAGCAGCAAATAGGGCACATCCACCGCCAGTGCGGTGATGAGCTTGTAAATCGAGCGATAGCCCGTGGAGAGCTTGCTGGTTTTCTTTTTGGGGTTCAGCCCGAATTTTTCGCACAGCGCGTGGGCGTATTCCATATCAAAGCCGCCATAAATCAGCTTTGTCCAGGCAAAGACCTTCTGCACCGTCATTTCTTCCGGATACAGCTCCTGCTGCCCCATGTAGAAGAGCTTCCGCAGCGCCTTTTCGTTTTCCATGGATAGTTCACCATCCACCCGGATTTCTCCCCCGGTGGGGAACAGCCGCCCGGTAATGCAGTTCAGCAGCGTGGTTTTGCCCGCGCCGTTGCGGCCCAGCAGGCCGTAGATTTTCCCTTCCTCAAACGAAAGGCTGACATTGTCCAGCGCGCGGATGTCTTTAAAGGTTTTGCTCACCTGTGTGCAGGTAATGGCGTTCATTCTCTGTATCCCCTTTCCAGCAGCTTCAAAAGCTGTTCTTCGGCCAGACCCAGCTTTTTGGCCTCCGTCACCAGCGGACGGATATACCCTTCATAAAAAGCATTCTGGCGTTTTTCACGGATTTTTTCCTGTGCCCCTTTGCTCACAAACATACCGACTCCCCTTTTCTTATACAGGATGCCTTCCTCTACCAGCAGGTTCACGCCCTTGAGCACTGTAGCCGGGTTGATTTGCAGGCTGACAGAAAGCTCGGTGGTGGAGGGGACCTGTGTTTCCTCCGGGTATGCGCCCAGAAAGATTCCGTCCTCCAGCCCGGCGGCAATTTGCAGGTAGATGGGGGTTTCCAGTGTGGTATCCAGTTTCATGATCCTCCCCCTTTGTTGGTTAACTGGTTAATTACTTCTGTAACTAACTATATAACAAACCCTGCTTTTTGTCAAGGGGTTTTTGAAAAGTACCTGCCTGCAAAAATCTGCGCAGACATCTTACATTCTTGTCATTATTGTCATGGTGCTGTTTTTTTTGCAAAACTGTGCTATAATCAAGACAGTTTTGCAAAGAATCCCTTTACCGTTTTTGGAAAGGAAGGATGATCATGAGAGCCTTTCGGGCCCATTTTCGGAGCATTTGCCTGCTGCTTGCCGTCGTGCTCCTTTTATTCCCGCTGGGATGCAGTTTTCAGGATGAACCGTCCTCCAGCCCTTCGCCTGCTGCACAGAGCACACCGTCACCTGACCCGACCGCCGCGCCTGCGCCGACCGCCACGCCATCGGCGCAGAAAATACTGGAAGGAATCCTGATTCGGTATTATGACGGTTTTCTCACCATACGTACACAGGGGAATGATGATTATACCTTTGCTGTGGTCAATGTGCCTTTTTCGGGGCTTCCCGGAACAGAAAACGGGGCGTATTTTGAAATTGGATATCTGGGAGAGCTGGACGAGGAAGCCGGTATCCAGCCGGTCACCGTGCTTTCCGTTGAAAAAACAGCGGATGCCGATGAGAACCTCAGCAGCATCCCGCTCGCATGGCTGGATAACGGCGTGTTTTCCAGCGGCTATTCAAAAGCATATGTCGCGCTGCAATCCATGACCATCGAAGAAAAAGTCGGACAGGTTCTTTTGGGCTGCACGCCCTCCAGCGGAGCCGGCAGCGATGCGGCTGCCTATCATCTGGGCGGCTTTGTGACCTTTGCGCGCGATTATGAAGGGAAAACCCGCTGGCAGATTCAAAATATGATTCAGGGCTGGCAGTCAGCCGCGAAAATCCCGCTGATTATTGCGGTGGACGAAGAAGGCGGCGACGTGGTGCGCATCAGCAGCAATCCCAACCTGCGCGCAACGCCATTCCGCTCGCCGCAGCTGCTGTTTGCCATGGGCAATATGGAGCTGATTCAGTCTGACGCCGCCGAAAAAGCCAAGCTGCTGGTGGATTTGGGTGTTAACGTCAATCTGGCGCCGGTGGCCGATGTTTCTACCGACCGGGAAGATTTTATCTATTCACGCACGTTCGGGCAGGGGCCTGAAGAGACCGCAGAATATGTCACGACCGTGCTGGAACAGTTCCAGAAGCGCGATCTTTCTGCCACCCTCAAGCATTTCCCCGGATACGGCTCCAACAGCGACACGCACACCGGGGCATCGTTGGATGAACGCAGCCTTTCGCAGCTGGAAAGCCGCGACCTCATTCCATTTCAGGCCGGGATTGATGCAGGGGTTTATTCGATTCTGGTTTCTCACAATACGGTAACCTGTATGGACAAAAACCTTCCTGCCTCGCTTTCTGCCGAAGTGCACCGCTATTTGCGCGAAGAGATGAATTTTACCGGCATCATTATGACGGATGACCTTTCGATGCAGGCCGTTTCCGGTCAAAAGCTCGATCTGGAACACGGTGTCTATGTACAGGCGCTGCTTTGCGGCAACGATATGATTCTGTGCAGCGACTATGCAGCTGCTTATCAGGAAATTCTGGACGCAGTCAATAACGGGATGATCCCGCAGGATATCTTGGATCATGCGGTCTTCCGTATTTTAAGCTGGAAATGCGTGCTGGGATTGATGTAATCATTTTTGGGAAAGGATGTTGTCAAAATGTCAAAAACTGTTACGGTGCTTCTTCCGGTGGAAGAACGTCACCGCACCCTTCTGGAATCTGCTGCGCCGGAATACCGGTTTGTGTACCGTTCTCCGGATACCGTCACACAGGAAGAAATTGACCAGACACAAATTCTCATCGGAAACCCGCCGGTAGAGCTGCTGCACGGCGCAGAAACTCTGGAATGGCTGCAATGCAACAGCGCCGGGACAGACCCCTATCTGGCCCCGGGTGTCCTTGCCCCCAACACGCTGCTGACAAACGCGACCGGCGCTTATGGGCTGGCGATTTCAGAGCACATGCTGGGCATGCTGCTGGAAATCTTCAAGCGCCTGCACACCTATCGCGATGCACAGCACCGGCAGGAATGGAAAAGCCAGGGGAAGGTACGCTCCATTTACGGCTCTGCTGTGCTGGTGCTCGGTATGGGCGATATCGGCGGAGAATTTGCCAAACGCGTCAAAGCACTGGGAGCTTATGTGATCGGCGTGCGGCGTACCGACACGCGCTGCCCCGATTATGCCGACGAAGTACACCTGACCGCCGACTTGGACGAGCTGCTGCCCCGCGCGGACGTGGTGGCCATTGCCATGCCGGGCACCCGTGAAACGGCCCATCTGATGGATCGGCGCCGCATCGGGCTGATGAAAGAGGGAGCTGTGCTGCTCAATGTGGGCCGCGGCGCCATTGTGGATACCGAGGCGCTGTGCGACGCGCTGGAAAGCGGTCAGCTGCTGGGAGCGGGACTGGATGTCACCGACCCTGAACCGCTGCCGCAAGGCCATCGGCTGTGGGAGATTCCCAGTGCTGTGGTTACGCCGCACATTTCCGGTTTCTTCCATTTGCAGGAAACACTGGAGCGCATCATCCGCATTTCAGCCGAAAACCTGAAAGCATATCGCTGCGATGAGCCGCTTCGAAATCTGGTCGATTTTTCTACCGGTTACCGCCGGCTTCCCAATACGCCTGAAACATAACCAACAAATACAGGAACACCCCGAAAAACGCGCCGGAATGGGCTTGTTTTTCGGGGTGTTGTAATAGAAGCCGGGAAATTATGCCGGTAAAAACAGAGAGAGCAGCACCGTGATAATGCCGCTGACGCCGATGGAAATGCCGCTCATGGCGCCCTGGATTTCACCCAGCTCCACTGCCTTGGTGGTGCCAACCGCGTGGCTGCTGGTGCCGATGCCCACGCCCTGTGCGACCGGGTGCGAGATGCGGAAAATTTTAATCAGCACGGGAGAAAGGATCGCGCCCAGAATCCCGGTGAAAATAACCGCCGCCACGGTAACGGCTACCAGACCGCCGTGCTGCCGGGAAATCTCCATGGCGATAGGCGTGGTCACAGATTTGGGAATCATCGCCGCAGTCAGGGCTTCATCCAGTCCAAAGGCCATGCACAGCCCTGCTGCACTGACCATGGAAACAATCGAGCCCACCAGACAGCCGCAGACCACCGGAAGGAAGTGCTTTTTCAGCACATCCAGCTGGCTGTAAACCGAGAGCGCCAGCACTGCTGTGGCCGGTGCCAGAAACAGGGAGATGACATCTCCGCCCGCCATAAAGTTTTCCAGCGGGATTTTAAACACCTGTAAGATGGCGATAATCAGGGCAATCGAAATCAAAAGCGGGTTGCACAGGGGTGTTTTCAGCTTTTTTTGCAGCCATACCCCAAATTCAAAGGTAAAAACGCAGAGGATAATTCCGAAAAGAGGGGAAGAGGTGATCGCGTCCATTTATTCCCCCTCCTTTCCGGTGTGTGATTTTTCCTGCAAATGGATGACCAGCTTTGCGGTGAGCGCAGAGGCGGCAAAGGTCAAAACGGTGGTAATCACGCAGATCAGCAGCAGGGGCAGCAGGAAGGGGAGCAGGTCTTCTGCATATTCCATAATGCCCACCCCCGCGGGGATGAAGAAAAAGGCCATGTTTTGCAGCAGGAAGTCCGATTTCTGCCGGATGTGCTCCGGGCGCAGCAGGCCGGAAAGCAGCAGCAGAAAGAGCAGGATCATGGCAATTACGCTGCCGGGAAAGGGAATGGGCAAAAGCAGGGAAACGCCTTCCCCCAGCAGGCAGATAGCAAGCACAACGCCGATTTGTAGGATGATTTTCATAAACTCACGTCTTTCTATGGGAATCAGAATGTTTTTATTATACCACATTCAGCCCCTGCACACCTTCCGAAGATGCTAAACCGTATCGGATAATTTTCAGTATTTTTGCAAAAAGAATGGAAAAAGACAGAAAAGCCATCCCGAATTCGACGGTTTTCTGCATGTGTATGTGGTATACTGAACATCGCGGCTGAACTGGCTGCACCGTACTTACACTGTCCGGAGCCCGCCCGGGAGGGTTCCGGCAGACAAGCAACAAGGGCACAGGCCCAAAATATAGAAGAATTCCGCAGCGGCGGTTCAATCACCTTGCTCCGTGGTCGCCAGTTCGCGCGGCACCGCCTTCGAACGCCACTGAGCTTTGCTCACTCTGGCGTGTCGCGGAGCAAACTGCGGGGGTCAAGGGCTTATGGCTCCCTCCCTGAGGGAGCTGTCTGCGAAGCAGAC
>CAMLSX010000036.1 GCA_946484175.1 uncultured Clostridia bacterium | reverse complement strand
TTCTCCGTTGCTTCCGGCGGCGGCACCGGCCGTACCCTGCATCCCGACAACATGGCTGCTGGCCCGGCTTCCTATGGCCTGACCGACTCCATGGGCCGTATGCACGGCGACGCTCAGTTCGCAGGTTCTTCCTCTGTGCCCGCACACGTGGAAATGATGGGCCTGATGGGCATGGGCAACAACCCCATGGTTGGCGCTACTGTTGCTTGCGCTGTTGCTGTTTACGAGGGAACCAAATAATTTCCCTTTCGGATTTTTCAGAAACGAAAACCCCTGCCGCTTCCGGCTTTGTGAAAACAGAGCCGAAAGCCCGGCAGGGGCTTTTTGTTTTGTCCAAAAAAGATTGCCTCTTTCTTCTGCGAGAAGAAAGAGGCATAAAGAAGCGGCAAAGGAACCGCCTTGGTTCCTTTGAAATCTGCTCCATGGTCACCAGTTCACGCGGCACTGCCTTCGACCGCCACTGAGCTTTGCTCACTTTCAATAATTGCGCACCATTTCCATGACAATCTGTTCCCAGCGAATCAGGTTGTTTACATCGTATCCCGCCGAGCTGATATCTTTCAGCACCATATCAAAGCTGCACCCGTTGCGCTTGCATGCACCAAGAATCCGGCTGATTTCTGCGCGGAGTGCGTCTTCGTCCAGTTTTCCCGCCACAGAAGAGGGGTTCGGCTTGTTGGCAATCACATAGCGGTTTCCAATCACTTCCGCAGCGTTGTCGATATCTGCCCAGGGCGTGATGGAGATTTTGCGCAGGTGGGGCAGCTTCTCTACGATATCAATTTTTTTATCCAGCGGCTCGCAGCAGCCATAATAAACCAGCCCGAAGGGCTCCATGATTTTCTTCATGTAATCAATGTCAAATTCTTCGTGCATATCTTTCGAGACGGAGGCGAAAATCTGTGCCATGCCCCGGCCCCAAATCTGGCTGCGCTTTACATTTTCGCCGTCATACTCGCCGGGCAGCGTGCTGTTCAGCGCGCTGGTACAGTGGATTTCCAGCGGATCCAGTTCATAAAGCCCCAGTGCTTCCATCTGTTCCGAAAGGCTGATGTAGTATTCCGTCATTTTCGAAACAATCTGGTGTGTGTATTCAGGCCGCTCCACCAGGTCGATCAGCAGGGGCGTTACGCCGCGATACCGGGCGATGTCATCCCATACGGGGGTATAAGAACTATATCCCACCAGGCGTACCGGCAAAATGTCGCCAATAGCATTGGCAATGCGTTCATAACGCGCCATGGTTGCTTCTTTGTCATAGGTGACTACCGGCAGATGGAATTGCTCCAGCGCGGATTCATCTTCCAGCAAATCGTGGTATTCGTGGGAAACAATGTGGTTTTTGGAATCGGTTGCGAGAATTTCTTCCGATACCGTCCAGCCGTTTCCGGTAGAATGCATGATTTTCTGTACCGGTAAATACGGGGGCAGAATCATATCAGCGGGGAAGTACTTCCACTGAAACAGCTGCTTTCTGAGAAACTCTTCCGCAGAACGCAGAACCGGGTCTTGACATTGCAGCGTGAGGGAGCCGTCGAAATTCAGCTCATGAAAGGGAATCTCGCTGATAAGGACGACCGGGCGAATCATTTTCAGGTCGTTGACGGCGGTGTGAAGCCGGCGGTTTTCCCAGTTGCGCTCGTCGGCAGCGGCAATTGCATATTCACGGGCAAGCTTTCGAAGAATGATTTCATCCTGATGCAAAGCAATACACTCCTTTACTATGGTCAGTTCTCTGAAAACCGAAATCTGATGTCTTTATTGAACCACGAAATGACTGCGAAATCTATCCGCACGGTTGCGAAGCACTTGTAAAATATTGCGATTATGCAAAAACGCTGCTATAATATCTCTAAAGGAGGCGGGAAGATGCAGGAACCTTTTCATTATTTTGTGGAGCCGTCGGAGTTTGTGCGCAGTACCCTCTGTTATGCGGATGGCGTGGGTGTGTCGTCTGAACTTTTGATTGACCGCGCCTATTTTGACAATCTGGTTGTCATGTATGTAGAGCAGGGCGTTTTGTACCACGAACAATGCGGGAGAAAGATTACCGCCTGTCAGGGTGATTATATTTTTGCCGATTTGCGGCTGCCGCACAAGTATTATTTCGATAAGAATATACCATCTGTAATATATTGGAGCCATATCAACGGCCATGTCGCGCTGGAAATGGCGCGATGTATCGGTGCGGCGTCTCCGCTGCCATTTTGCGGGCGCAGCGAAAAAATCCGGGAAACGCTGCTGAAATGTTTCCAGCTGGCTGCCGGTTCGGACGTGTTTTCCATGTCGCAGAAACTGTATCAGCTGCTGTTGGCTGTACTGGAAGAGAGCCGCATCAGCCGGGCCGCTCCCGGAGAAGAATCCCAGTACCTCACGGCCTATCAGCTGGAAGAAGCGCTGAAAAAATTTGTGTATCGTCCGGCAGACTTGCAAAAAATTGCGGAGTCCGTGAGTATGAGCAAATATCATCTGTGCCACTTGAGTACCCGGCTGCTGGGGGTCAGTCCCATGAAAAAGCTCACCGAAGAAAAAATCAGAACCGCGTGCCGTCATTTGCAGTATACAAATGAAAAGGTAGAAGTGATCGCGCGGCAGCTGTGCTTTGCCAGCCTGAGTTATTTTTCCAAGGTATTCAAGTCGCAGACCGGGGTTCCACCCGGAGAATACCGCCGCCGTTCGCGCGAAGAGGGTAGCTATTGGGTATAAACTTCAAAACGAAACCCGCCTGACTCCGGTTTGCCGGAAACAGGCGGGTTTGCTTATGATGCAAATTCTGTGAGTATTACTTTTTCGGTTTGAAGCTGCCTTTCAGAGAGACAGAACGGTTGAACACCAAATGCTTCGGCGTGCTGTCCCGATTGTCCACACAGAAGTAGCCCTGGCGCATAAACTGGAAGGAATCACCCGGCCTGGCGTTTGCCAGGGAAGGCTCTACCTTGGCGTTTTCCAGCACCTTGAGGGAATTGGGGTTCAATACCTCGAGGAAATCCCCGGCTTCGGGGTCGGGCACGGTAAACAGGTTATCATAGAGACGGATTTCCGCATCCAGCGCGTCAGCACAATTCACCCAATGGATGGTGCCCTTGATTTTCCGGCCGTCTGCGGGGTTGCCGCCGCGGGATTCGGAGTCATACTCGGCATAGACTGCCGTAACTTTTCCATCCTCATCCTTTTCGCAGCCAGTGCAGCGGACAATATAGGTGGTTTTCAGGCGCACTTCATTGCCGGGGAACAGGCGGAAATAGCCCTTGAACGGCTCTTCCATAAAGTCGTCGGCTTCAATCCACAGTTCCCGGGAGAAGGTAACGGTGCGGGTCCCGTCTTCGGGACGGTTGGGGTTGTTTTCCACCTCGAAGGTCTCGGTTTTGCCTTCGGGATAGTTGGTGATGATGAGCTTCAGGGGACGCAGGACGCCCATCACGCGCTGGGCGTTGAGGTTCAAATCTTCCCGCAGGCAGTGCTCCAAAAAGCTGTATTCCACGGTGCTGTTTACCTTGGAAACGCCATTGCGCTCGCTGAAATTGCGGATAGAGGCCGGGGTATAGCCGCGGCGGCGCAGGCCGCACAGGGTAGGCATACGGGGGTCGTCCCAGCCGCTCACATAGCCGCCTTCTACCAGTGCGCGCAGCTTGCGCTTGCTCATCACGGTATTGTTAATTCCCAGACGGGCAAACTCAATCTGGCGGGGCTTGGAGGGCAAATCCACATTGGCGATTACCCAGTCGTACAGGGGGCGGTGGTCCTCGAACTCCAAAGAGCACAGGGAGTGGGTAATGTGCTCCAGCGCATCCTCGATGGGGTGTGCAAAGTCGTACATGGGGTAAATGCACCATTTGTCGCCGGTGCGGTGGTGGGACATGTGGTTAATCCGGTAGATAACCGGGTCACGCATGTTAAAGTTGCCGGAAGCCAAATCAATTTTGGCGCGTAGGGTCATTTTGCCGTCCTCAAATTCGCCGGCACGCATCCGGGCAAACAAATCGAGGCTCTCCTCCACAGGCCGGTCACGGTAGGGGCTGGTGGCCGGGGTGGTCAAATCGCCGCGGTTTTCCCGCATCTGCTCGGGGGTCAGCTCGCACACATAGGCAAGGCCCTTTTTGATGAGGCTGACCGCCGCGTCATACATCTGCTCAAAATAATCGGACGCATAGTAGAAGCGGTCGTCCCAGTCATAGCCCAGCCAGTGGATATCCTCCTTGATAGCGTCCACATACTCGGTGTCTTCTTTGGTGGGGTTGGTGTCGTCCATGCGCAGGTTGCAGATGCCCTTAAAGCGCTCTGCGGTGCCAAAATCAATGTAAATGGCCTTGGCATGGCCAATGTGCAGATAGCCGTTGGGCTCGGGTGGGAAACGGGTGTGAACCTGCATCCCTTCGCAGCGGCCGCCCTCGGCCAGGTCTTCTATAATAAAATCATCGATGAAGTTGGAGGAAACCACTTCCTCCATGCCCTCTTTCTTTTCTTCGCTCATATTTTCCATCCTTTCCGGTTGCGCGGGGAAATAGCTGAAAATTTCCACTATGCTTGCCCGCGAACATAAAAGCTTTACTCGATTTTTTTCAAAAAATCGTGGGGTTTCCAAAGGGGCAGATTCTCGCCTGCCGGCTCGGTCGGTGCCTTATTGTGTGCCACTGGCACACGGCACCCCTTTGCGTCGCCCGCCGCAGCGGGCGAAACCCCCTATCCTACAGGGCGTATTTTTGAAAAGTGAATTTGCAATCTTTCAGTGAAAGATTGCAAAGAGAAAAACTTTTTGCAAGAAAAAAAGTTTTTCTACTTTGTTCCTGATACCGCCTTCCCCTGTTCCCCCAAAGGGGGAATCAGGAAACGGGCGCATACCATGCGCTCCTACAGACAATGTAGCAAACGCCACTGGACAGAGCTGTTACAAACATTTTTTACAGCTTGGCAAGACCCAGTTCCAGCCGGCGCAAGGACTCTTCTTTGCCCAAAATAGCCAGAATCTCCATGGCGCCGCCAGGAGTTACCTGCATACCGGCAGCAGCAATGCGCACCGGCCACAGCAGGGTGCCGTTTTTCACTTCCAGCTCTTTTGCCAGCTCCATCAGGCGGTCGTGAATCGCGGATACATTCCACTCGGGCAGCGCAGTGAGGGCTTCGATGGCGGCTTTCAGCATAACCGGGGCGTTTTCAAGATTTGCCTTGCTCTTTTTGTTGATGAACAGCTCTTTGCCATACTCCGGCAGCTCCTTCAAAAAGCCGATCATGCCGGGGATATCGGTGAGGCGCACCACCCGGGGCTGCAAAATCGAGGTGAGCACCGCCCAGTCAGCCTGGGTATCCCCAAACACCTGCTGGTAATAGGGCATTGCCAAAGCGGTAAACTCTTCCGGCGTCTTGGCGCGGAGGTATTCACCGTTAAACCAGGCCAGCTTCTCATAGTCAAATACAGACGGCGCCTTGCTGATGCCGTCAATGGAGAAGTTCTCTGCCAGCTCGGCCAGGGAGAAGACCTCCCGGTTATCCTTGGGGCACCAGCCCAAGAGGGCAATGTAGTTCACAATCGTCTCGGGCAGGTAGCCTTCCTGTACCAGGCCGGCAAAACTGGTGGAGCCGTGGCGCTTGGAGAGCTTGCTGACAGAGCCGTCCTCGTTCTTGCCCATAATCAGGGGCAGGTGGACGTAGGTGGGCAGTTCCCAGCCGAAGGCCTCATACAGCAGGTTGTACTTGGGGGTGGAGGTCAGGTACTCGCATCCGCGCACCACATGGGTAATGTGCATCAGGTGGTCGTCAATGACGTTGGCAAAGTTATAGGTAGGATAGCCGTCGGACTTGAGCAGGATCTGGTCCTCCAGCTCCCTGTTTTCAATGGTAATATCGCCGAAAACCGCATCGTGGAACGTGGTGGCCCCCTCGACAGGCATTTTCTGGCGGATAACATAGGGGGTACCGGCATCCAGCAGGCGCTGAACCTCTTCTGCGGGCAGATCGCGGCAGTGACGGTCATAGCCGCCGATCCCCTGTTCGTTGTGGAGGGAATCCAGCCGCTCTTTGGAGCAGAAGCAGTAATATGCCTTGCCTTCACGCACCAGCTGTTCAGCGTAAGGCTTGTACAGATCTTTGCGCTGGCTCTGAACATAGGGGCCGTATTCGCCGCCCAGATCAGGACCTTCGTCGTGCTGAAGACCCACCTGCTTCAACGTATTGTAGATGACATCCACAGCGCCTTCCACCAGCCGTTCCTGATCGGTGTCTTCAATACGAAGAACGAACTGCCCATGCTGTGATTTTGCAATCAGATATTCGAACAGGGCAGTGCGCAGGTTGCCCACATGCATAAAGCCGGTGGGACTGGGTGCAAAACGAGTGCGGACCATTTTGTTTTCCATGTCTTTTCCCTCTCTTAAAAACATAAGATTCTTATATTATACCAAATTAGCGAAATTTATCAATTCTTTCCTGCGGAAAAGGGAAGAAAGTTTTTGAAATTTGGAGCGTTTTCCGCTGTCCCGGCGAGGGCAGAGAGTTGCCCTTTCTTCTGCGAGAAGAAAGAGGCACAAAGAAGCGGCAAAGGAACCGCC
>CAMLSX010000035.1 GCA_946484175.1 uncultured Clostridia bacterium | reverse complement strand
CATGTGCACCTAATTCAATTTTTAATGTGTCCAGAATTCTGGGTACATATCATTTAAGGCAGCCGTTTTTTGTTGCAATCTTTTTTAAACGTCGTTTTTCCAGAGCGTCAGTTTTTCAGGCTCTGCATAGGAGCGGGAATACGGCCACCGCGGCCAATAAACTTGGCGGGGGAGTAGCGGTTGACTTCCATCACCGGGCCATTGCCCAGCAGACCGCCAAAGCTCAGCTCGTCGCCCACCTTCTTGCCGATAGCGGGAATCACACGCACAGCAGTGGTTTTGCTGTTGACCATACCGATTGCAGCTTCGTCTGCGATAATAGCAGAAATCACTTCGCTGGGAGTATCGCCGGGAATTGCAATCATGTCCAGGCCCACCGAACAAACAGCAGTCATAGCTTCCAGCTTGGTGAGCGTCAGTGCACCGCACTCAGCAGCATGGATCATACCGGCATCCTCTGTGACCGGGATAAATGCGCCGGAAAGGCCGCCTACGTGGGAAGAAGCCATCACGCCGCCCTTTTTCACGGCATCATTGAGCAGTGCCAGTGCAGCAGTAGTTCCATGAGCACCGCAGCACTCCAGGCCCATTTCCTCCAGAATATAAGCGACACTGTCGCCAATTGCCGGGGTGGGGGCGAGAGAGAGGTCTACAATGCCGAAGGGTACGCACAACCGGCGGGAAGCCTCCTGTGCAACCAGCTGACCCATACGGGTCACCTTGAAGGCTGTCTTCTTGATGATGTCGGCAATCGCAGTGATGTCGCAGTCACCGGCCTTGGCCAGCGCAGCGCGCACTACACCGGGGCCGGAAACGCCTACGTTGATTTCACAGTCCGGTTCGCCGGTTCCGTGGAAAGCACCAGCCATAAAGGGGTTATCTTCAGGAGCATTGCAGAACACGACCAGCTTGGCAGCGCCGATGCAGTCGCGGTCAGCAGTCATCTCGGCGGTCTTGCGCACAATCTTACCCATCTTTGCAACAGCATCCATGTTGATGCCAGCCTTGGTGGAACCAATATTTACAGAAGAACAGACAAAATTTGTGCGGCTCAGTGCCTCGGGGATGCTTTCGATCAGAGCATAATCTCCGGGGCTAAAGCCCTTATGTACCAGTGCGGAATATCCGCCGATGAAGTTGACACCTACTGTCTGAGCAGCACGATCCAGTGCCAGCGCAAAACGGACAGGGTCTACACCGGGGTTAGCGCCCGCAATCATGGAGATAGGGGTGACGGAAATCCGCTTGTTGATAATCGGAATTCCGTATTCATTGCTGATATCTTCGCCGGTTTTTACCAGGTTCTGTGCATACCGGCAGATCTTGTCATAAATTTTGTCGCAGGCCCGGTTTGCATCCGGGTCAATACAGTCGAGCAGCGAAATACCCATGGTGATCGTGCGCACATCAAGGTTTTCGTTGTCGATCATGTTGATAGTTTCCAGTATATCGTGGGAATTGAGCATGATTTCACGGCCTTCCGATTAAATTTTGAAACAGAGAGTGCCCACTCAGATGCGGTGCATGGAATTGAAGATGTCCTCATGCATCACATGGATGCGCAGGTTCATATCTTCGCCGAGCTTAGTCAGCTCATCGGAAAGCTCGTTGAACGGAACCGTGCACTTGGAAATATCCACCATCATAATCATAGCGAACATTTCCTGCAAAATAGACTGGGTAACTTCCACTACGTTTACGCCCTTATCAGCGCAGACCGTAGAGACCTTCGCCAGAATTCCAACCATATCTTTTCCAATAACTGTGATGACAGCGCGCATTGATAATCCCTCCAATCTGATTGTCTTTCAATTATGAGCGAGAACGAGGAAAAAGTCAAGTACTGTAAGATGGACAGAGGATTTTTTCCCGTGCTTCGATACAGCAAGACATTTTCGAACTCTTTTTGGAAGAATGCCCAAAACTGTGTAAAAAAAGGGCAAAACCGCGCAAAACCTTCCAATCAGGAAAAAATAACAGTTGTTCCCTTTTCATAATGAAAGAGGTGTGATAAAATAAATAAAATCAGGGTACTTTTGCTTGAGAAAAGTACTATGCAGAAAATACTGCAAACAGGAGGAGTCTGTGTGATCCACGTCTGTTATGTGACCAACGATGGATATTGCAGTCATGCGGCGGTGTCCGCTGTGTCTGTGTTTGAAAATAACCGCAATGAGGATGTGTGCGTACACATTCTCGCTGAAAATATTTCGGAGGAAAGCCGCCGCCGGCTGGAACGCATTGCAGAGCCCTATCCCCGCGGAGAAGTGGATATCATCGATTGCACCGGATATGTGCAGCGCATCCAGCAGCAGTATGCCCCGCAGGGTTGGAAAGGCACCTGTAATGCCTATCTGTATGTATTTACTGAAGAAATCTTCCCCGAGATTGACCGTGTGCTTTGGCTTGACTGCGATATGGTGGTGCTTTCCTCTCTGCGCGAATTGTGGCAGACCAATCTGGAAGGAAAACTCACCGGGGCTGTACTGGATGTGCCGTCGTTTCTTGCTGTTTCCCCGGATGATCCCTTCTGGCAAAGCCATTTCTATTTTAATGGGGGATTCTTGCTGTTGAACCTGAAAGAATACCGCCGCCGTCATATGGATGCGGTTTTGCAGGAGCGACTGCAGCGGGATGGCACCCGGTTCCGTTTCCCGGATCAGACATTGCTGAATCTTGAATTTCCCGAAGAAGATGTGGTGCATCTCGATTTGCGCTATGATTTCCCTGCAGGAATCAGCGATCACGCTTACCGCTGGACTGCCAGATTGAACAAGCCCGAAAAGCCTACCTTTACCGTGAAGGAATATGAACAGGCACGGAAAAATGTCGTAATTCTGCATTATATCGGGGGTGCTTTTCCAAATAAGCCGTGGTTTACCGACTGCAAAGTATGGGGTGGGAAATACTATCGCTACTACCGTTCGATTTCGCCGTATGCTGATATTCCTATGAAGTCTTTTGCTGAAAGTCGGAAGGATGCTTCTCTGGTGCGTTTGTATACAAAACCCTATGACACGCTGCCTGCATCAATAGTTAGCCGTGGAGCCTATCACCTGCATCAACTTTTGATGAAAAAACCTAAATTTGAATGATTTTTGTGGGGTGCATAGTTTTGAGATGTACCTGTCATAAATAGTAAGATTTTGAAAGGAAGGGACGAAAACAAGCATGGCATTTTCCTGTATTTGCGATTGTCATATTCATACCCGCTGTTCATTTGATGGCTCTGATTCCGCTGCAATGATGTGTCAGGCGGCAGAGCGTGCCGGCCTGTATGCTATTACGATTACCGATCACTGTGAATGCAACAATTATTTTAAAGATGGGTGTTATGAATCTGTCCGCTATTCCTATCTGGAGGCCCATCAGGCTGCTTCCAGTTTTCGCGGACGTTTGCGGGTGTATACCGGTATTGAATTGGGACAGCCTATGCAGGATCTTTCTATAGCTGAACAGACTTTATCTGCTGCCGATTACGATTTTGTGCTGGGTTCTGTTCACAATATTCGGGGAAAAGAAGATTTTTATTTTCTCGATTATCAGGAAGAAAATGTATATGCCCTGCTGGATGCCTATTTGGACGAAGTATTGGAAATGGTAGAATGGGGCGGTTTTGATTCCCTTGCACATCTGACCTATCCGCTGCGATATATAATTGGCGAATACGGCATTCAAATTGATTATTCCAGATATGACTATAAGGTTACTAAAATTTTACAGCGCCTGGCCCAAAAGGAAAAGGCGCTGGAGATTAATACTTCGGGTTTGCGGCAGAAAATCGGGAGCACTTTGCCTACACTGCATCTAGTGCGCCGATTCCGCGAATATGGCGGAAAATATGTTACACTGGGTTCCGACGCGCACAACTGGAAAGATGTGGGGGCGGGGATTCAGGAAGGTATGAAAGTTGCCGCCGAAGCAGGGTTTACCCATTATACAATTTTTGACAGACGTTCCCCAAAGCTGATTCCACTGTATTGATTGAAATCAGTGGGGCGTTTCAGGATAATTTATGTGGAGGTGTCACACTTATGGAAAAATTATTGCAGCTTTTGAAGGAAAACGCACGAGCTTCCAGCGAACAGTTGGCGGTGATGCTCAATTGTACCAAAGAGGAAGTAGAAACGGCAATTGCCGATTATGAGGCAAGAGGCGTTATTAAGGGATATCAGGCGCTGATCAACTGGGAAAAGGCCGATGAAAACCGCGCGACTGCGCTGATCGAGCTGAAAGTAAGTCCCAAACGTGACCGCGGCTTTGATGAGGTCGCTAACCGTATTATGGAATTCAGCGAGGTAGAGAGCGTCAGCCTGATGTCCGGTGGTTTTGACCTGGCGGTCATCGTCAGCGGAAAGAGTATGCAGGATATCGCCATGTTTGTGGCACGCCGGCTTTCGCCGCTGGATGGTGTGCTGGCAACTGCCACGCATTTTTTCCTGACCCGCTATAAAGATGGCGGTGTTTCCTTTGTGGACGAAGAAATTGACGAAAGAAGGGACAGTTGGAGTGATTGAGTATCAGTCTTTTCTGAACCAGGAGGTTCAGCAGGTCAAACCCTCCGGCATCCGCCGATTTTTTGATATTGCCAGCGAGATGGAGAATGTCATTTCCCTGAGCATTGGTGAACCCGATTTTTCCACACCGTACCATGTACGGCAGGAAGGAATCCGTACACTGGAAAAGGGGAAAACCTGGTATTCCCCAAACCGCGGCTTTATGGAGCTGCGTGAAGAAATCTGCTCCTGGATGCAGCGCAAATATGGGGTAGAATATGCGCCCAAAACCGATGTACTGGTTACGGTAGGCGGCTCTGAAGCGCTGGATATGTGCATCCGTGCGTTGATTAACCCCGGCGATGAGGTGCTGATTCCCGAGCCTAGCTTTGTCTGCTATGTGCCTATGACCCAGATGGCTAAGGGTGTTCCGGTAGTCATTGAGACAAAGGCCGAAAACCATTTCCGCCTGACTGCGGAAGAGCTGCGCAGCAAGATTACTGAAAAATCCAAGCTGCTGATTTTGCCGTTCCCCAATAACCCCACAGGTGCAGTTATGCGCCGGGAGCATCTGGAAGCCATTGCAGAAGTGGTGCGTGAGCACAACCTGCTGGTCCTTTCCGATGAAATTTACGGCGAGCTGACCTATGGAAAAGAAAAGCATGTATGCTTTTCTTCTCTGCCGGATATGAAAGAGCGCACTATTGTGGTGAACGGTTTTTCCAAAATGTTTGCAATGACCGGCTGGCGGCTGGGATTTGCTGTGGGTCCGAAAGAGATTATCAGCCCCATGACCAAGCTGCACCAGTATGCGATTATGAGCGCACCGACTACCGCGCAGTATGCAGCGGTAGAAGCACTGCGCAACGGGGACGAAGATATTGAATACATGCGCAGCCAGTACGATATGCGCCGCCGTTTGATCGTGGATGGCCTGAATCGTCTGGGACTCACCTGCTTTGAACCGGAAGGTGCGTTTTATGTATTCCCGAGCCTCAAAAAGAGCGGCATGAGTTCTGAGAAATTCTGCGAAAAGCTGCTGTATGACGAGCATGTAGCCGTGGTGCCGGGCAATGCTTTTGGCGAATGCGGTGAAGGATTCGCCCGCATTTCCTATTCGTATTCAATCAAACATATTACCGAGGCGCTTCACCGCATTGAGCGCTTTATGGAGCGTTTATAATGGAAAAAACCGTTTGTCTTACCGCCTGTTCCGGATATGATTGGGAAACTCTCTGCGAGGCGGTTGCCTCACAGTTCTGTGCGTTGGGTTTCGACTCTCTGATCCGTCCGGGAATCCGGGCGGTGATCAAGCCCAATCTGGTGGTAAAAGCCGTGCCAGAAGCCGGAATTGCCACTCACCCGCTGCTGACAGCTGCAGTCGCTGTGCATCTGCGTGATCTGGGTGCACAGGTGCTGATCGCCGAAAGTCCCGGCGGACTGTATACACCGGCAGCGCTGAAAAGTATTTATGCTGCCTGTGGCTACGATAAAATTTCCGAGCAGTTTGATATTCCTCTGAATTATGACTGCTCCCATCGGGAAGTGCAAGCACCTCACGGACGGCGTTCCCGGCTGTTCCCCATCATCACGCCGATTTTAGAGGCAGATCTGGTGGTTGATATCGCCAAGATGAAATCGCACTGCATGACTATGCTCAGTGGTGCGGTGAAAAACCTGTTCGGCACAGTGCCGGGATTGATGAAACCCGAGTTTCACTGCCGTTTTCCCGAAAAACCGGCTTTTAATGAGATGCTGGTAGATTTGTGCGAAGTGGTAAAGCCATCTATTTGTTTTGTAGACGGCATCACCGCGATGGAGGGGAATGGTCCTACTGGCGGCAAGCCCCGGTTTATGGGAGTGCTGGCTGCCAGCAAAAGCCCATATGCAGTGGACATGGCTTGTGCAGCGATGATGAATATGGACCCCATGCAGGTGATGATGCTGCGTGATGCTGCTTCACGAGGGTTGTGTCCGTCTTCGCTCAAAGAGCTGAGGCTGCTGGGCGATCCGTTGGAATCATTTCGTGCGCGTGATTTTTTGCAGCCGGAATCGAAAACCAGCAATTTTATCGAACGTCTGCCCAAATTCATGCAGCCGGTTGCTACCCGTCTGGCAACGCCGTATCCCAAAATTAAAACAGCGCACTGTATTGGATGCGGAAAATGTGCAGAAAGCTGCCCCCAGCATACAATCATATTGGAGGGTGCACCCCGTAAAGCAAACATTGACTACAGCAAGTGCATTCGGTGTTATTGCTGTCATGAAATGTGCCCGGCGCATGTAATTGAAATCAAACGGCTTTCACTTTTTAATTTTTAACGCTTTTCAGTCCAATGGTATGAAGTCAAGTAGGTGATGCAAGAAAATTTCAAATGGGA
>CAMLSX010000034.1 GCA_946484175.1 uncultured Clostridia bacterium | reverse complement strand
GCACAGCCTGACGCTGCATGTTTGCACCCATCAATGCACGGTTGGTATCGTCGTTTTCCAGGAAGGGGATCATAGCGGTAGCGACGGAAACAACCATCCGGGGAGACACGTCCATGAAGTCTGCCTTGTGGCGATCAACTTCCACAAAGCTCTCACGATGACGGCCGTTAATCTTATTGTGCAGGAAGTAACCGTTTTCATCCAGCGGTTCGTTTGCCTGCGCTACGATAAACTCGTCTTCTTTGTCGGCTGTCATATAGTGCACTTCATTGGTAACGCGGGCATTCTCCTTGTCCACTTTACGGAAAGGCGCCTCTACAAAGCCGTACTCGTTGATTCTTGCAAAAGTAGCCAGGTAAGAAATCAGACCGATGTTGGGGCCTTCAGGCGTTTCCACAGGGCACATACGGCCATAGTGGCTGTAGTGAACGTCACGCACCTCAAATCCGGCACGGTCACGAGACAGACCGCCGGGGCCCAGTGCGGACAAACGACGCTTGTGGGTCAATTCTGCCAGGGGGTTGGTCTGATCCATAAACTGTGACAGCGGAGAAGAACCAAAGAACTCTTTGATAGCCGCCACCACAGGACGGATGTTGATCAGAGAATGAGGAGTCAGTGCCTCCAGATCCTGTGCCTGCAGGGTCATGCGCTCACGGATCACACGCTCCAAGCGGGAGAAACCGATGCGGAACTGGTTCTGCAGCAGTTCACCCACGGAACGGATACGGCGGTTGCCCAGGTGATCGATATCATCGGTGGTGCCAAGACCCATTGCCAGGCAGTTCATGTAGTTGATGGAAGAGAAGATATCATCAATGATGATATGATTGGGGATCAGGTCTGCTGCACGGGCACGAAGCTGCTCTTTCAGCTCTTCTTCGTCATCGCCGCAGGCCTCCAGAATTTCTGCCAGCACGCTGAAACGCACACGCTCGTTGATGCCGCATTCTTCTTTGGCGTCAAAATCCACATATTTGGAGATATCCACCATACCGTTGGAGATAACCTTGACCTCACGGTCGCCAACCTCCACATAAGCAATCGTCACGCCAGCATTGTCGATTTCTTCTGCTTTGCTGCGGGAAATCACTTCGCCAGCCTCTGCCATAACCTCGCCGGTCAGAGGGTTGGCAATCGGCTGTGTCAGCTTCTGGTCGGTAATACGGCCAGCCAGGTTCAGCTTTTTATTGTATTTATAGCGTCCTACGCGGGACAGGTCATAACGGCGGGAATCAAAGAACAGGCCGTTGATATGAGACTGCGCACTTTCGATTGTGGGCGGCTCACTGGGACGCAGTTTGCGGTATACTTCAAACAGGCCCTCTTCCACGCTATGGGTGGTGTCCTTTTCCAGCGTTGCTTCGATGCGGTCATCAATACCGAAATAATTACGAATTTCTTCGTCGGTACCCAGACCCAGCGCGCGCAAAAATACCGTAATCGGAATTTTGCGGTTTTTATCGATACGTACATAGAAAACGTCATTGGCGTCATTCTCGTATTCAAGCCATGCACCGCGGTTGGGAATGACGGTAGAACTGAACAGCTCCTTGCCGGTCTTGTCGTACTCCATCTTGTAGTACACGCCGGGAGAACGAACCAGCTGAGAAACAATGACACGTTCAGCACCGTTAATCACGAAGGTACCGCTTTCGGTCATGAGAGGGAAATCTCCCATAAACACTTCGGATTCCTTAATCTCGCCGCTTTCTTTGTTCAGCAGACGAGCTGTTACCCGAAGAGCCTTTGCATAGGTGGCGTCGCGCTCTTTGCACTCGATCACACTGTAATTGGGCTCCTCGTCCAGCTTATAGTTGACAAAATCCAGAACCAGATTTCCCGTGAAGTCCGTAATACCGGAAACATCCCGAAAAACCTCTTTCAGCCCCTCATCCAGGAACCACTGGTATGAATTTTTCTGCACCTCGATGAGGTTTGGCATTTTCTCGACTTCCTCAATACGAGAAAAGCTCATGCGGGTGTTTTTGCCCAACTGCACCGGTTTGACATTCACCATTGGCTCAATCACTCCATTCCAGGTATTGATCATTCTGCGGCATCATGTGATGGATAGAGAAGCTCCCCCGTCCATTCATCACACCTTCTCCTCTTTTGGTCCGCGACAATTTTTCGCGAAAACACTTGCGTTTTTTTGAAAGATGTGCTAAACTGTATCACAGATTCCTCAGAGCATAGTTATCTATGATAATGCAGTATATTATTTTATCGTCTATTTTTCTTTTTGTCAAGACTTTTAGGGGAAAAAGCAGGTTTTTAACCTGTTTTTTTTATTTTTTGCCCGATTTTATTCCAAATAATTCTTTTAAAGAATCAAAAAGCAGCCTGTTCCTGGAATGGAATCAGGCTGCTTTTTTGCATGATAAGGTAAAAAAAATTCAAAAAAAGGTTCGGATCCATCCAAAAACACGCGGATGGGTGTGCGCTTATTTTTCGTCCGAAAATAATTGAGCACGCATTTTTTTCGTCAATTTTCCCACCATAATATGATAGGAACGATCCGTCATTTCACGTACCAGTTCATCCGGCGGAAAAAGCGGCGGCGCACTGGGAAGACGATCCCGCTCTGGAATCTGTTCGAGAGAAAACCAGACGGTATTCCACAACTCCTTATTTGAGTAAAATCCCGGCGCAATTGCCTGAAAATTCTGACGCAGGAACTGATTAAAATCAGGTTCGCAGCGAAGCGTAAGAAAAAAGATTTCCCCTTTCTCGTTCTGCCCAGCCGCTGCAAAAAATTTGCCGCCGACAAAATACCGGTACCATCCCCATTCCGCTTTAAAATCGCGAGTTACGCCGGGTTTTGCCATACAGTATTCGTCAAACCACTCATACATTGCAACGCTCCTTTTTATGTACGCTGCTTTCCACAACCAGCACAATTATGGTCACACTGCGGAGCATCACCCGGCTGACAAATCGCCGCAAAGGTATACTCATCCAATCTTGCCCTCACCAGATCAGAAATCTCCTTATAAATCTGATGAAAACGGCAGGATGTGTGGTCACAGCAGTATTCATCCCCCTGGCAGCGGCTGATGCGGTATGGGCCTTCGACCGACTCAATAACTTCCCGCAAGGTAATTTTCTCGGGACATCGTGCCAGCTCATATCCGCCGGATGCTCCCTGATAGGAGCGAACCAGACCATCGGCTACCAGTTTACGCAGAATTTTCAGCGCAAAACGCTGCGGAACACAGGTTCGCCCCGAAATAGTACGGGCATCCAGTCGTTTTCCCTCCCGGGTCAGCGCTTCCACAATCCGGACAGCATAGTCCGTTTCCAGCGTGATATGCATAAAGCCACTCCTTTAATCAATCCAAAAAGTCCTTCAGCTTCTTGCTGCGGCTGGGATGACGCAGCTTACGCAGGGCTTTCGCCTCGATCTGGCGAATACGTTCACGGGTGACATTGAATTCTTTACCCACTTCTTCCAGTGTACGGGAACGGCCATCCTCCAGACCAAAACGCAGGCGCAGCACTTTTTCCTCACGGGGCGTCAAAGTATCCAGAACTTCAGAGAGCTGTTCTTTCAAAAGCGTATGAGAAGCAGCATCCTGCGGAGCAGGTGCGTCGTCATCCTGGATAAAATCACCCAGATGGCTGTCTTCCTCTTCACCAATAGGCGTTTCCAAAGAAACCGGCTCCTGTGCCACACGCATGATCTCGCGAACCTTATCCACAGGCATATCCAGCTCAGCGGCGATTTCATCCGCAGTGGGCTCGTGACCATTGGTGTGCAGCAGCTGGCTGGAAACCTTCTTCACTTTGTTGATCGTCTCTACCATATGCACTGGAATTCGAATCGTTCTCGCCTGGTCAGCAATTGCACGGGTAATCGCCTGGCGAATCCACCAGGTTGCGTAGGTAGAAAACTTAAAGCCCTTGGTGTAGTCAAACTTTTCTACTGCCTTAATCAGACCGAGGTTACCCTCCTGAATCAGATCGAGGAACTGCATACCGCGTCCCAGATAACGCTTGGCAATACTGACCACCAGACGCAGGTTTGCCTCAGACAGGCGCTTTTTCGCACTTTCGTCTCCATTGCCGATTCGAATAGCCAAATCGATCTCTTCATCAGGTGTCAGCAGAGGCACACGGCCAATTTCCTTCAAATACACTTTGACGGGATCGTCGATGGCAATTCCTTCTGTGCTCAGGCTGACTTCCAGATCTTCGCCATCGTCCTGCGGGACATCAAAATCATCCAACTCTTCCAGCGGGATATCGTCGAGGTCGCTGAATCCCTCATCTACAATTTCTACTCCCAAAGCTTCCAGCGTATCATAAAACTTTTCCAGATGCTCCGGGTCAAAGTCCATCTCTCCCAGTGCGTCAAGAATTTCTTTTGTGGTCAAAGAGCCTTTTGCCTTGCCCTGCTCCAGCAAATCCTTAATAACGGTTTTTTTATCCTGTACAGCTGCCATAAAAAAGTCCCCCTATTTTTTCATTTCCCGCAGCGTCTGAAGCTGCTGCATCAAATCTTTTCCAGTAGCTCCTCGAAGCTCTTCTTCGCTGAGCTTTCCGGATTCCTGTCTGATGACCTGTATATATTCCTCTGCATCCTGCTTTCCTACAGAAACACCGTGATACCTCGCCAGAATTCTGGCAACAGCTGAAATCTCTTCTGCTGTTAGTGCTTCTGTCAAATCAGTAAGACTCAGAGGTTTATCAGTAGTAATTTTCCCCAGCACCGTCTGATATACCCTTCGGGTGAAGGCTGTGCTGAATTTTTCCGGCGAAATGCGGCTTGAAAGCCATTCTGCACAATCCGGATGGGCGAACAGATAGGCAATGAGCGCTTCCTCGGCATTAGCAGCACGAAGATGACGGCTTTTCTCCGGATTCACTTGGTCGCGCACGGCACTCATCTGCTGCTGAATCTCGCGGAACTGACGCCGAGTCCGCTGCTTCTCGCGCTGGCGAACCTGCTTTTTCACCTGAAGCATAATCGTACTCTTGTCTACGCTCATTTCTTCCGCCAGTTTTCCGGCATATACTTCCTGTTCAATGCGATTTTCCAGTGTGGACAGCATTTGAGCAGCACCTGTCAAATAGGCTACCCGTCCATCTGCCGTATTCATATTGCAGGACTCCCTCAGCCGGGCGAGACGGTACTCCACATCATTTCCACATTCATCCAGCAGCCGCTTAAAATAAATGTGCCCTTCTGCCCCGTGTGAGCGAATATATTCATCCGGGTCTTTATTCCCCGGAACGGTCAGCACTTTTACCAGCAGTCCCGCATCCCGCAGCATGGGAATGGCCCGTGAAGCTGCTTTTTGTCCGGCAGCATCTGAGTCATAGCAGATGACCACCTCTTTGGCATATCGTGCCATCAGCCGCGCCTGTTCCACGGTCAATGAAGTTCCCAGCGAAGCCATCGCGTTGGTGAATCCTGCCTGATGCAGCGAAATAACATCCATATACCCCTCTGCCAGAATCAGCTGTTCACCGCCATTGTTTTTGGCAAAATTCATGGCAAAAAGGCCGCTGCTTTTATGATACACCGGTGTATCGGAGGTATTGATATATTTGGGCTTTTCGTCGGTAAGGATACGCCCGCCAAACGCAACCACATTTCCCCGCAAATCAATGATCGGAAACATGACGCGGCCATGAAAGCGATCCATGACACGCCCGTTGCGGGTACGAAACGCTACATTCGCCTGCACAAGTTCATCTTCTGTATATTTCATGCGCTTCAAGTGATCACACAGCGCAAAACGGCTTGCAGGTGAAAATCCCAGTCCAAAATGACGGATTGTCCGCATGGAAAGCCCACGGCCGGTCAGATAATCCAAACCCGGCTTTCCTTCCTGAGAAATCAGTGTTTTATGATAAAAACGCGCTGTTTCACGGTTGATTTCCAACACACGCGTCCGCAAACGCGACATGCTGTCGTCTACATGCTCTTCGGGCACCTGAAGCCCTGCACGCTGCGCCAGAAACCGCACCGATTCCATATAATCCAGATTTTCAATTTTCCGCACAAAGGTGATAACATCCCCGCCTGCCCCACAGCCAAAACAATAAAAAGAGCCATTATCGGGATAGACGTTAAAAGAGGCAGTCTTCTCATGATGAAAAGGGCACAGCCCCACCAGATTGCGCCCACTTCGACGCAAATTCACATAAGAGGAAACCAGCTCCGCAATATCTGTGCGGGCTTTCAGCTCCTGCAAAAACAAATCGGGAAGCGGCATACCATTCCTCCTTTCCCAATAGTCGCATCAGCGACTCCATGCCCGCGGAATAAAAACCCGGCGGAACATGTCCACCGCGTATTGATCCGTCATACCGGCAATATAATCACAAACTGCCCGCTCAATTCCTTCTTCTTGTATAATCATTTCCATCTCTAGCGGAAGCCTGCCGGGAGACAAAAGGTATCCATACAGTGTTCCCAATAAGTTGGGAACTTTTTCTTCTTCACGCTTCGCCTGCCGGTTTAGATATACATGCTCATACATGAAATCATGCAGGCAATAAAAAGCTTCTTCAACATCCTGTTCCATACAGATTTTACCGCTGTGGCTGTTTTCTGCCACAGAATGAACCATCCGGTCAATTCTTTGCGAACGCTTCTCTCCCAGTACAGCAGTCACTGTTCGAGGAATCTCGCTTTCTGAAAGCACACCCGCTCGAACTGCGTCATCAACATCATGGTTCAGATAGGCAATTTTGTCTGCGAGACGGACCAGCCGTCCTTCGGCGGTAGCAGCTTCCTGTCCGCGGGTATGGCACAGGATCCCATCGCGCACCTCCCAGGTAAGGTTCAGCCCCCGCCCTTCTTTTTCCAGCTTTTCCACCACCCGGACACTCTGTTCAAAATGACGGAATCCACTCGGGTACAGCTGATTGAGCACCTGTTCACCGGCATGGCCAAACGGAGTGTGTCCCAGATCATGTCCCAATGCAATTGCCTCGGTCAGGTCTTCATTCAGACGCAGTGCCCGCGCAATCGTTCGGGCAATCTGTGCAACCTCCAGCGTATGCGTCAGCCGCGTACGGTAATGGTCCCCCTGCGGTGCAAGAAAAACCTGTGTCTTATGTTTCAGCCGCCGAAATGCTTTACAATGAATGATCCGGTCGCGGTCACGCTGATATGGCGTACGCAGGGAACATTCTTCTTCCGGTCTTTCTCTGCCCCGCGTGTTGCGGGAAAGGGAGGCTTCTGGCGAAAGAAATTCTTCTTCCCATTTTTGAAATTCCTCACGAACCGTCATCTTCCGCCCCGCCTTTCTATAATATGGGGTTAAACGGAGAAAAGGCCCCGCGAACAAGTCCCGGAAACCCTCTCATTCTTACTATACGCCAAAAAATCAAAATAACCTTTAAAAAAATAAAAATTTTTCTGTTTTTGAATCAAAAAGGTATGATATCCTCCCGTAAGCAACCATTTCGCCTATTCTTCGCTTTCGACTTGGAAAAATTCCTGTCCCTCCTGCTCAAACGACACCTGACCATTGGTCGCATCTGCTAATTTTTTGGAAAAAGCATTGAGATTCTCTGGAGCCATATGAAAGCGAATCGTAACAATTTCGGTAAAATCCGTACTATCGGTCACGCCGCCGCATTCAGGTATCAAAGAGCCCACACGGCCATACTGGGAATAATCACAGGTCAACCGCAGCAGCGCACATTCTTTCATGGTGATAATCCCAGCTGCTTTCAATGCAATCGAGGCACCATGAGAATAGGCACGCACCAATCCGCCGCCGCCCAAAAGGATTCCGCCAAAATAACGGGTCACCACAACCACGAGATCTGTTACATGGGATTTCTGCAAAACATCCAGAACCGGAATCCCGGCCGTTCCCTGCGGCTCTCCATCATCTGAATAACGCTGAAGCTGCCCTTCCCGCAAAATATATGCATAGACATTGTGTGTAGCATCCCAGTGCTTTGACTTCATCTCGGCAATAAAGGCAGTTGCCTCTTCTTCCGTCTGCACAGGCTTGGCATATCCAATAAAACGCGAACGCCGCTCGACAAACTCATCCTGCGCCTGCCCGGCAATCGTCCGATATTCTGCCATGTTGTTCACTCCGTCCCAAAAAATTCTTTGTAAAAAAACTTGGGCGGCGCATCGCTGCACCGCCCGAGAAGAAAACACTTATTTGTCCTGTAAGCCGTAACGCTTCTTGAACATGTCCACACGTCCGCTGGTGTCAACAAGCTTCTGCTTGCCGGT
>CAMLSX010000033.1 GCA_946484175.1 uncultured Clostridia bacterium | reverse complement strand
GCTTCCTGCATCGGAACTTCGTGGAAGATCGCAAAGGAACCAAGACGGTTCCTTTGCCGCTTCTTTGTGCCCCTTTCTTCTCGCAGAAGAAAGGGCAATCCCCTGTTCAACAGAAAGTTGAAAGGATAGCAAAATCTGAAATGCTTCATCCAAACAGCTTTTGATTAAAAAATGATAATTTTGTTGCCACAGCCTGCTCAGGCCGCAGAGGCCCCTACTTTCTTCCGAAAAGAAAGTAGGCAAAGATTCGCAAGGGGTTACACCCCCTTGACCCCCGCAGCTTACTCCGCGACACGCCAGAGTGAGCAAAGCTCAGTGGCGGTCGAAGGCAGTGCCGCGTAAACTGGCGACCACGGAGCAGATTGCCTTTGGCACGCCCACTGCGAGCTAACTGAACCGCCGCGCACAAATTCCCCGTAGGGGGATTTACCAGCGCGGTGGTTCTGTATCGTTTCCTTTGCCGCTTCTTTGTGCCCCTTTCTTCTCGCAGAAGAAAGGGCAATCCCTTTGGGTTTATTCTTTTTCCTTTCGGAAATGGTCATATACTTTCTGCGCGGCCGGGTAGTTCATTCCCGGCGCACTGGCAAGCTCTTCCACAGAGGCCTCCCGAATAGCGGAAATCGTCTTGAAATACCGCAGCAGAGACCGTGCGCGGGTGTCTCCGATGCCCTCAATCGAAGTGAGCGTCGTGGAAATATTGGCCTTTTTGCGCTGCTGCCGGTGGAATCCAATGGCAAACCGGTGCACCTCGTCCTGAATGGTCGAAACCAGCGTAAACGCCGAGCGGTTGGAGTTGATGGAGATTTCTCCGCCGTCTCCGGTAACAGCCCGGGTGCGGTGCTTGTCGTCCTTCACCATGCCGAACAGGGGGATAGAATAGCCCAGCCCTTCCAGCAGGGGTTTTACTGCCGCTACATGCCCCTTGCCGCCGTCCAGCAGGATGCAGTCCGGCAGCCGGGCGAAGCTCTCGTTGGTGCCCTGTGTTTTTTCGTATTCCTTCATCCGGCGGAAGATGACTTCCCGCATGGAGCCGTAGTCGTCCTGCCCGATGACGGTTTTAATCTTGAACTTGCGGTAATCGGCCTTTACGGGGTGCCCGTTTTCAAACACCACCATGGCCGCCACATTTTCGCCGCCTGCCAGGTTGGAAATATCATAGGCTTCTATGCGCACCGGCGGCGGGTCGAGCCCCAGCAGCCGTCCCAGTTCATCCAGAGCAGAGGCCTCTTTGCCCGTAAAACGCCCCGTAGACTGCGCGAGCTGTTCGGCAGCATTGTTCCTACACATCTCAGTTAACTGTGCCTGACGGCCCTTCTGGGGCACAGTAATGGTCACTTTTCGTCCGGCTTTTTGGCTCAGCCATTCTCCCAGCAGTTCCATGTCAGAGGCAGGGCCATCCAGTGTGACTCTGGGCGGGATGCGCTCCCGCATGCCATAATATTGCTGCAAAAATTCCATCCGTGCGGTCTGGGCTTCGCCGCAGTCGCCGGGCAGAAAGCTTTCCTGATCGCACAGCCTGCCGTCCTGAAAGCGGAATACAAAAAAGCATCCCGCGCTGCCGCTCTGTGCCAGTGCAATCACGTCCTGCTCCGGTACAGGGCTTGCCACTACCTTTTGGCGTTCCCGCATTTTTTTCACTGCGGCCAGCCGGTCACGAATCCGGGCAGCTTTTTCAAATTCCAGATTTTCTGCCGCCTCGTTCATCTTTTCCGTCATGATTTTGACAGCCTGTGTGCTGCCGCCCTGTAAGAAGTCCAGCGCGTCTTTTACGCTTTCCTGATACTCCTTCTGCGAAATTTTTCCTGTGCAGGGGGCGCTGCACTGCTTGATGAAGTAGTTCAAACAGGGGCGGCCCTTGCCGATGTCCTGTGGGAATTTGCGGTTGCAGGTGGGCAGGCGGAAGATTTTCCGCGCTTCGTCTATGGATTCCTTTACCGCCCAGGCGCTGACATAAGGCCCGGCATAGGTGGCGCCGTCGTCAGCCACCACGTTCGCTTCCGAAATGCGGGGCCAGTCGCCGCCGCTGATGCGGATATAGTGGTACCCCTTGTCGTCTTTCAAAAGGATGTTATATTTGGGCTTGTGGAGCTTGATGAGGTTACATTCCAGCACCAGCGCTTCAAATTCGCTGTCGGTGAGAATGTACTCGAAATACTCCACGTTCGAGACCATCTTGCGCACCTTTTCTTCGTGGTTTTTGTCAGAGCCAAAATACTGGCTCACACGGTTTTTCAGCGCCTTGGCCTTACCGATGTAAATGATCTCTCCGGATTTGTCGTGCATGATGTATACGCCGGGATGAAGGGGCAGGCGCATGGCTCTGGCCCGCAGCTCTTTGATGTGTTCTTCCTGTGTGCGCACGGCTTTCTCCGGCGCGGTTGCGGACGTTTCCATGAAATTCTCCTTTCACGAGAGGGATGCGTTTGCAAAAATCCGATAGCTTTTTCCAATCAGCAGGCACTGCGAGTCTGCCCCGTGCCCGACTTGGGAAGTTACGGCAATGGGGAGGGTGGGATCGTCTACGGCCCGGCGCACCAGCTCCGGTACATCCGGCAATGCCTGTGTGCGCTCCATTTGGGTAAAGGTGCCCAGCAGCAGGCCGCTGATTTTCGAAAAGGCACCCAGCTGGCGCAATTGGGCAAGGCAGGCAGCAATCCGGTCGGGGCCGCCGCTGCGGCTTTCCAGGAACAGGAGCTTCCCTGTAAAATCGGGCAGATAGGGGGTACCGGCCAGCTTTAAAAGGCAGCGGATATTCCCGCCGATCACCACGCCCTGCATGGAGTCCCCCTGCAAAAAATCCCAGTGAATCCGGTACAGGTCGTCTTTTCCCTCCAGAACCGAAAAGCGGAAGCGCTGCTGCTGGCTTTCGCCCTGTTCGCGGACAAGATTCCGCAGCTGGTATAGACCGGAGACAGCGCCGGTTTTGGCGTAAAGCGCGTTGAGGATGACCGTCAGGTCGCTGTAGCCCCAAAAAGGCTTTGGGTGGGCTTGGATGAAGTCATAGTCCAGATCATCCAGCACTTCGTTTGCCAAATCCCCGCCGGAAATATCAAAAATCGCGCGGACGCTGTCGTCTGCGTACAGGGAATGCAGCGCGTCGGCTCGCTGCCGTGCAGTCCCGCTGAATACGCTTCCGTCACTATACAGACAGGGGCTGTATACCGGGGTCAAAGAAAGCCCCGCCAATACCGGTTCCAGTTTGCGGACTGGCTCTGTATCGATCAAAGCATTGGAACAGGCGCAGATTCCGATTTTGTCGCCGCGTTGCAGCATATGGCGCCCTCCTTTGAAAAAGCGTTAAAAAAGAAAAGCACCGCCGGACGGCAGTGCAAAAAAAATCGCCGCGGCGCTATTGAAAAACAATCTGCCGCAGCAATTTTTTATTCTTTGATTGATTACTCGGCAAATCCGGACTTGACCAGATCAACCAGGCTGTCAACCGCTTCCTGCTCATCAGCGCCGTCAGCGATGATGCGGATGCTGGTGCCGCCGACAATGCCCAGGGACAGAACGCCCAGCAGGCTCTTGGCGTTTACGCGTCTCTCTTCCTTCTCAACCCAGATGGAAGATTTGAACTCATTAGCCTTCTGAATGAAGAAAGTTGCCGGACGGGCGTGAAGGCCAACCTGATTCTGCACCATTACTTCTTTTACACACATGGTATTCACTCTCCTAGCAGTAATATAAAAGATTCAGACAAAATCAAAACAGACACACGCACTGAAAAGCGGAAACTTTCACCGTTATTCCAGCAAACGCGTTTATCCTGTTAATTTAAGGCTATTATACCACAATTCGCCATGCCGTCAACCTTCTGGCGTAAAATTCGGCTGTGTGACCGAATGGGCGGAAAATGGAGTCCGCCACCTTTGTGCACCTTTACCTGAATCTTGATAAAATTTTGGCAATCAAAGGGGAAATCTTGGTATTTTACCCCAGTTTTTTATAAACATGGGCATGGAACACCAGCAAAAGAACTCAAAAAACAGGGGTTTGGGGGGAGTAATGAAAACGAAAAAAACCGCTTTGTACAGTTTGTGAAAAATAAAGCGGGATGTTTTTCAGCAATATGCCAGACGGCATTCCATAGAATTCCCGGACGTATGGAGAATTATACCATCTTTTCCAGAGAATTTTCCCCGTTTTCCATTTCGGGCTCCATTTCACGGCGAATACGGTACAACAATTCCGGGTCGCCCTTTTCAAAGGCTACCTTTTCCAGCATATCCGGCCGGTGCTTGAGTGTGCGCCACAAAGACTGCGCCCGCCGCCATTTGGCGATATTGCCGTGATGCCCGCTTAAAAGCACCTCGGGCACCTGTTGTCCGCGCCAATTGGCAGGACGGGTGTAGTGGGGGTATTCCAGCAGCCCATTATAATGGCTTTCCTCTTCAAAGCACACGTCTTCGGCCAATACGCCGTCGATCATGCGGCTCACCGCGTCTGCCAGTGCCAGCGCCGGCAGCTCGCCGCCGGTGAGCACAAAATCACCCAGCGAAATCTGTTCGTCCACATAGGTATCCAAAATCCGCTCATCCACACCTTCATAGTGGCCGCACAGAATGGCGATGTTTTCCATCTGCGCCAGCTCTTTGACCCGCTGCTGGTCCAGTACGCGTCCCTGAGGGGACATATAAATGATATGCGGCTTTTTGCCCAGATGTGCCGTCAGGTCATCGATGCAAAGCGCAATCGGTTCCGCCATCAGCAGCATGCCTTTGCCGCCGCCGAACGGGCAGTCGTCCACCCGCTGATGCTTGTCATAAGCATAATCGCGAATCTGGTGGCAGCACACCTGCAAACAGCCTTTTTTTCGAGCCCTGCCCACAATGCTTTCTGCCATAACGGTTTCGCACATGTCGGGGAACAGGGTAAGCAGGTCAATTCTCATGGGTTCAGTCCTCGCTGTCAAAAATTCCGGGAATGGGGCGCACTTTGACGACCCCGGTTTCCAGACTGGTCTCTGCAATCATCTCATCCACGGCAGGGAAAAGGAATTCTTTGCCGTTTTCATTCTGAATCCGGTATACATCGTTAGCGCCGGTCTGGAAAATTTCCTTCACCTTTCCATAAACCACGCCGGTTTCCGCATCCTGCACTTCCATATCAATCAAATCCTGAATAAAATACCGGCCTTCGGGGAGCTTTGCGTCCTTGCGTGCCAGATACAGCACTTTTCCACGGAGCAGGTCGCCCTGGGTGGCGGATTCCACGCCTTCCAGCTTCATCAGCACCAGCGATTTGTGCACGCGGGAGCCGAGCACTTTTACCGGGGTTTCGCCATTGTTCCAGTAGAGTGTTTTAAATCCGGTGAGAAATTCTGCCGAATCACACCAGGGCTCCACTCGCAGCTCGCCGCGGATGCCGTGGGTGCCTACAATTTTTCCGGCTTCCAGAAAATCTCTGCGCATTGGCGTTCCTCCTTGTTTTCAAGAGTCATTAGTCATTATATTGTATATTGTAAAAAGGGCCGTGACAAAATCCTGTCATGGCCCTTTCATTTGGTTTAACCGATTTCCACAGCGACTTTGCCGTTTTCGCGGGTAGCCGCCGCGCGCATCACCACGCGGATGGCTCTGGCAATCCGGCCCTGCTTGCCGATGACGCGGCCCATGTCCTCTTCTGCAACGTGCAGATGATAGACCACCGTCCCGTCTTCCAGGGGAGCGTCTGCCGTTACCGTAACAGCGTCCGGGTTTTCAACGAGTCCCTGTGCAATGGACACCAGCAACTCCTGCATGGTTCAATCCTCCAATTTTTTACAGCACGCCGTGCTTCTTGAACAGAGCCTTCACGGTGTCGGTGGGCTGAGCGCCGTTGGCAATCCACTTCTTTGCCTTCTCGGGGTCAACCTTCACCACAGAGGGCTCCTCCATGGGGTTATAGTAGCCGATTTCCTCGATGAAACGGCCATCGCGGGGATAACGGGAATCTGCAACAACAATGCGATAGAAAGGAGCCTTCTTAGCGCCCATTCTGCGAAGTCTGATCTTAACTGCCATTTTTGTGTACCTCCAAAGTGATTTCTTGTTTTTTCATATATCTTCATCAACGGGAGTACCCCTTTTGGGTTTCCCCATCGAGTGAATTCGTTTTACATCGGCGGCATCATACCGGGGGGCATCATGCGGCGCCGCTTGCCCTTGCCGGGGCGCAGCTGCTTCATCATTTTCTGCATCTGCTCAAACTGGCGCAGCAGCCGGTTTACGTCTTCCACCTTCATACCGCTGCCCGCTGCAATCCTGCGCTTGCGGGAAGGGTTGATGATTTCGGGCTTTTCGCGCTCTTTCGGGGTCATCGAGAGGATAATGGCCTTCATGCGATCCATCATCTTGTCGCTGTCGTCCAGATCGACGTTTTTCAGCTGTTTGTCCATGCCCGGCAGCTTGGAAATGACGTTTTTCAGCGGGCCCATCTTCTTCACCTGTTCAAACTGCTCCAGCAGGTCGTTCAGGTCGAAGCGGTTCTGCATCATCTTTTCCGCAGCTTTTTTGGCGGCGGTTTCGTCCAGCTTCATCTGGGCGTCTTCAATCAGCGAGAGCACGTCGCCCATACCCAAGATACGGGAAGCCATGCGGTCGGGGTGGAATGCCTCCAGATCGCCCAGCTTTTCGCCCACACCGGCGAATTTGATGGGCTTGCCGGTCACAGCGCGAATCGAGAGCGCCGCGCCGCCGCGAGTGTCGCCGTCCAGCTTGGTGAGGATGACGCCGGTGATGTTCAGCAGGTTGTCAAAGGTTTTCGCCACATTCACGGCCTCCTGGCCGGTCATAGAGTCTACTACCAGCAGGATATCCGACGGGTTTACTTCCGCTTTGATCTCTTTCAGCTCATCCATCAGCGCCTGGTCGATTTGCAGCCGGCCGGCGGTATCGATTAAAACATAGTCGTAACCATAGTCTTTTGCATGGCGGATGGCCGCCTGTGCAATTTTGACGGGCTTTTCGGTGCCCATCTCAAAAACAGGGGTTTCTACCTGTCCGCCAACCACCTGCAGCTGTTTGATAGCAGCGGGACGATAGATATCGCAGGCCACCAGCAGCGGGCGATGTCCCTGACTGCGCAGCAGCTTTGCCAGCTTGGCGGCGTGGGTGGTTTTACCGGCGCCCTGCAAACCGCAGAGCATCACAATAGCCGGAGGCTTGGAGGGCATATCCAGCCGGGCCTGTGAACCGCCCATCAGAGAGGTCAGCTCTTCGTTGACGATTTTGATGACCATCTGTGCCGGAGTCAGGCTCTGCATAACCTCTGCGCCGACAGCGCGTTCGGTTACTTTGGCGGTGAACTCCTTGGCCACCTTGTAGTTGACGTCGGCTTCCAGCAGTGCCAGCCGCACTTCGCGCATGGCCTCCCGCACGTCCGATTCGCTCAGTTTACCCTTGGAACGGAGCTTTTTGAATGAATTGCTCAGCTTTTCAGCCAGTCCTTCAAAAGCCAAACCGTCACCGTCCTTTCTCTCCCGGCAGAGCCGTCTGCTGTTTAGTCTTCACACAGCTTTTTGGCTGTATCGATAATATTTTTGACTTCCTGTTCGACCTCACGGGCATAAATATACCGCGCATTGTATTCTTCAATGCGCAGCGCCGCGTCGCAGATTTGCGACAAGCCTTCGCGCATTTCGCGAAAGCGCTTTGCAAGGCCAAGGCGTTCTTCCATTTCCAGCAGCTGGCTTTCTGCCCGCTTGATGGAATCCCGCACGCCCTGGCGGGTAATGCCCTGATTGTCGGCGATTTCAGCGAGGGAAAGATCTTCATTATAATAGTACTCAATCATTTCCCGCTGCTTTTCGGTGAGCATGTCGCCGTAAAAATCGAGCAGGAAAGAAATCTGAAGATCCTTTGCCATGAGGGTGCCTCCCTGCTGTTTCTGTAAAGAGATTTTCTTTACAGTCAAAGACTATACCATATCCCAACAGAAAAGTCAAGGCAGAAGCGGGATGTTTTTGCAAAATTTTCTCCTTCATCAGGAAAGCATGTTCCATCGGAGAAAATCGTGTGGAAGTTGCCGATTTATTGCGCTTTTTTCTCGCAGAAGAAAGGGCACACCTTTACCCTCGCCAAGGCGGTATGATTTGCGGGAGCTTGAAGTCAGAAAAATGAAAACTGGCGACGATGGTGCGAACTGAAAAGTATCGCACCCAAAGCCGCCGTTTACACAAAATGTTTTGTTTCCACAGGGGAAGAGGGAAGTGGCAGTTCGTGGAAGATCGCAAAGGAACCAAGACGGTTCCTTTGCCGCTTCTTTGTGCCTCTTTCTTCTCGCAGAAGAAAGGGCAATCCCCTGCTCTCGTCGGGGCGGCGGGAAACTCCCTCAGTCTGCTTCGCAGACAGCTCCCTCAGGGAGGGAGCCATAAGCTCTTGACCCCCGCAGTTTGCTCCGCGACACGCCAGAGTGAGCATAGCTCAGTGGCGGTCGAAGGCGGCACTGCGTGAACTGGCGGCCACGGAGTAAATTGACTTGTAGCAAGCTGGTTGAACCGCCGCGCACAAATTCCCCGCAGGGGGATTTACAAGCGCGGTGGTTCCGCACCGCTTCCTGCACCGGAACTTCGTGGGGGTTTGAAAAGGGACCAAGGCGGTCCCTTTTCCGCTTCTTTGCGCCTCTTTCTTCTCGCAGAAGAAAGGGCAACCCCCTGTCCTTGATGGAACGACAGGAAAACGTTTCAAGTGCTTGATAACCGTCCTGTAAAATTTCATCAGGCAATTATTTCCCTGAAAAATCAAAAGAAGCAGAGAAAAGAAGAAGCGCCAGAGAATTTGCCTATAGAAAACACGGAATTTCTGCTGAATTTTAATAAAGTTTCACGCAGTACTTGCGAAAATACAGAAAATTGCTTATAATATTCCTATAGTACGGCCATGATTTTGTCCATGGCCCGCAGCATTCTGAAACCGAAAGGAGTACCGATATGAATTATTCCGCAGAAGTGGAAAAGATGTGTACTGTCAAAAAGGGCCCTCATCATGGCCCCGCTCCGATTCCGGAGGAAGGTAAGTGGGTAAAATCCTACCAGATCTCCGATATCTCCGGCCTGTCCCACGGTGTGGGCTGGTGTGCTCCCCAGCAGGGCGCATGTAAGCTGACCCTGAACGTGAAGGACGGCATCGTACAGGAAGCTCTGGTCGAGACCCTGGGCTGCTCCGGTATGACTCACTCCGCTGCTATGGCTGCTGAGATCCTGCCCGGCAAAACCCTGCTCGAGTGCCTGAACACCGACCTGGTGTGCGACGCTATCAACGTTGCTATGCGCGAAATCTTCAAGCAGCTGGCTTATGGCCGCAGCCAGACCGCATTCTCCGAGGGTGGTCTGCCCGTAGGCGCCAGCCTGGAAGACCTGGGCAAGGGCCTGCGTTCTCAGGTAGGTACCATGTTCAGCACCGGCGCAAAGGGTGTCCGCTATATGGAAATGGCCGAGGGCTATGTCCTGAAGATGGCTCTGGACGAGGAAGGCGAGGTTATCGGCTACCAGTTCGTGAAGCTGGGCAAGATGCTGGAAGACATCCGTCACGGCGTGAGCCCCGACGAGGCCTTCAAGAAGAATATTGGCCAGTATGGCCGCTTTGACGGCGCTGCCAAGTATATCGATCCCCGCGAAGAATAAGTCAAAGAGACCATAAAGGAGGACAAACTGTAATGGCGAACGATGTCATGTTTGAAGGCAAGGAAAGAAGAATTGCCAAGATCGAAAAGTGTCTCGCCGAGTACGGCATTGCCAGCCTCGAAGAGGCTCGCGAGCTTTGCCTGAGCAAGGGCTTTGATCCTGATAAGATCGTAAAGGGCGTGCAGCCCATCGCATTTGAGAACGCCAGCTGGGCTTATACCCTGGGCTGCGCTATTGCTATCAAGAAGGGCGTCAAGTCCGCTTCCGAGGCTGCTGAGGCTATCGGTATCGGTCTGGAAGCTTTCTGCGTGCCCGGCTCTGTTGCCGAGCAGAGAAACGTTGGTCTGGGCCACGGCAACCTGGGCGCTATGCTGCTCCGTGACGAGACCAAGTGCTTTGCATTCCTGGCTGGCCACGAGTCCTTTGCTGCTGCTGAAGGCGCTATCGGCATTGCCCGTACCGCTAACCGCGCCCGCAAAGAGCCCCTGCGCATCATCCTGAACGGCCTGGGCAAGGACGCTGCTTATATCATCTCCCGCATCAACGGCTTTACCTATGTAAAGACCGAGTATGATTTCTTCACCGGTGAGCTGAACGTGGTGGAGACCAAGGCTTTCTCCGACGGCGAGCGCGCTGCTGTTAAGTGCTACGGCGCTAACGACGTTCTGGAAGGCGTTGCCATCATGAAGCACGAGGGTGTTGACGTTTCCATCACCGGTAACTCCACCAACCCCACCCGCTTCCAGCACCTGGTTGCAGGCACCTACAAGAAGTGGGCTCTGGAGAACGGCAAGAAGTACTTCTCCGTTGCTTCCGGCGGCGGCACCGGCCGTACCCTGCATCCCGACAACATGG
>CAMLSX010000032.1 GCA_946484175.1 uncultured Clostridia bacterium | reverse complement strand
ACCGCATCATAATACCCCCTCTACTGGGTGTCCAGTAAAGGGGGTACATATCAATGATCCGCAGGAAACTCCGTTTTTTATGGATGTTATCAGCGATGATACTTTTCGATAATGTCTGCCACAGCGTCGATGACATACTGTACCTCTTCGTCGGTCATGGTCGGGTACAGAGGCAGAGAAATAATTCGGTCGAAATGCTTTTCTGTATTGGGGAAGTCGCCCTCCTGATAGCCAAAGCGGTTACGATATGCGCTCATCAGGTGAACCGGGATAAAGTGTACGCTGGTGCCTACATTGCGTTCGTTCAGTTCTACGATGAACTGATCACGGTCAATGGTCAGCATTTCAGGGCGGATTCGCATCACATACAGATGCCAGCAATGGGTGGTATATTCCGGAACCTCCGGCATGTCCAATGCATCCATTTTACCGAATGCTTCCTCATATCTGGCAGCGATGGCAAGGCGTTTCTGCTGCATTTCTTCCAGCCGCGCCAGCTGATGCAGGCCCAATGCTGCCTGAATATCGAACATATTGTATTTGAAGCCCGGCTCTACAATGTCATATTTCCAGGTACCGCCCTTGGCATAGCGGTTCCATGCGTTGCGGCTCATACCGTGACTGGTGAGGATTCTTGCCCGCTCAGCAATATCGTCCCGGTCAGTCACCAGCATACCGCCTTCGCCGGTGCACAGGTTCTTGGTGGCATAAAAGCTATAAGAAGCTGTACCGCGCAGCTTGTGACCAATCAATCGACCCTTGTAGCGGCTCCACAGGGCGTGGGCAGCATCCTCAGAAACAAACAAGCCGTGCCGGTCTGCAATTTCATAAATCCGGTCGAGATCACATACCTGGCCACTGTAATGAACCGGTACGATTGCTTTGGTCTTCGGGGTGATTTTTTTCTCGATTTCATCCGGGTCAATACAGCCGGTACGATAATCAATATCAGCAAAGACAGGCGTTGCACCGGTGTGAATGATGGTGCTGGCAGTAGAAGCAAAGGTCATGGGCGTGGTGATGACCTCATCGCCGGGGCCGATGTCCTGACTGAGCAGGGCAACATGCAGTGCCGCCGTGCAGGAGTTCACAGCAATGGCGTGTTTTGCGCCCACATATTCGGCGAATTGCTTTTCAAACTCAATGGTTTTGGGGCCTTTTGCCAGCCAGCCAGAGCGGAGCGTATCCACAACTTCGTTGATTTCCGCATCGGTAATGTCGGGCACATTATAAGGAATAAAGGTATCACGTCGTTCGAATTGACTCATGAAGCACCGTACCTTTCCAAAAATAATAAATTATAATATGCTCATAGTATCCCAAAAATATGAATATACTGTGAATACAGGAGAAAACAGAAAGCCATTTTCTTCGGAAAAAGTGTCTGAAAATGGAAATCAGTACAAGTCAAAACGACGATTTTAGAAAATAAAAAAGCAAATTTGACAATTTTGTTGACAAGCGTACAGAAGCTTGTTATAGTAACACTGGATACTTGGTATAAAAGGAGGCATATTTATGAGAACAAGAAGTATTCCCGTATGCATTATTCTTACGTTGGTTACCTGTGGCATTTATGGTATCTACTGGTTTATTATGCTGACAGAAGATGCAAATGCACTCTCCGGCCGTCAATCACCTTCCGGTGGTGTGGCATTCCTGCTCAATCTGGTTACCTGCGGAATCTATGGTATCTATTGGGCTTACCAGATGGGCGAGACGCTGTATGCAGCAGCCCAGCAGCGCAACGTTTACGGCGCATCCAACAATAATATTTTGTATCTGATTCTGCAAATTGTTTTCCAGCTGGTCGGCTGGTGCCTGATGCAGAATGAAATTAACAAGCTCATTGTAGCTGACGGCGGAAATAACGGAAACTATGGCTCTTACTGAGAGTTCACGTCTGCGCCTGAAAAAGCTATTGATAAAAGCTGCCCTAATCTGCTTTGCCGGATTGGGGTATGCTTTTTTTATCCGTACTTTCCACGTTTCGATTCCATGCCCCGTTTATGCAGTAACAGGATTCTATTGTCCCGGCTGCGGGGTTTCACGAATGTGTATGGCACTGCTGGCTGGAAATTTTTTGGAAGCAATGCATTATAATGTCGGAATTTTGGCGGCTGCACCGGCAGCAGCTGTTGTTTTCCTACCGTTGATGATTCGATATGTCCGCACAGGCGATGCACGTATGCGAAGATGGCAGAATATCCTGTTATGGGGAATGATTGCTTGGCTTCTGATATTTGGCATTTTACGGAATTTTCCGGCGTTCTCATTTCTGGCGCCGTAAATCATGCAGGGGAAGCATGGAATGTCATGCTTCCCCTTATTGCAGATATTCAACGCAGATGTTGTTTCAGCATATCAATGTGGCGTTCTTCTCCGGCCAGAAAGTCTTCTGCCAAACGCCGTGCACCGGCATCCGCATCAGGATGCTGATTGAGTTGTTTTGTCATCTCGATAATCCCCATATTGGAACCGTTAATCATCATTTCCGCAATATGCTCAGACGAAGCATCCGCGAGGGTATTCAGCTGAATGGCTCCCCACATGATCGCTTTCTGCATAGGCGGATTTTTCTCCGGTAATGCGCCGGCTTTTTTCAGCAGAGATTCTGAGCGGGTGATGAAATTCTGATAACATACGCCCTGCTGCTCGATTTCTTTTTTCAAAGAAGGCTTTTTGACCTTTGGTAAAACGGTTTCAATCGCCTCCAACCCGGAAGAAGCCGCCTTGTGAATTTCTTTGACCAGTTCTTCATTTTGATAGCTCATCGGTAATACCTCCCATATTTTGCGCGGGTTTGTTCGTCTGATAGTTTTTGCGTGAAAAGGGGAAGTTATACCTGCCGTTTTTGATTTACCGCTTTCTTTCTGGTATAATAAGAACAGTGCCGCGTGTTCGTGGTCTGAATTCCATTATGGAAAGGAAATGCTTATGCGTCTGGGAGTTTCTACTGCCTGTTTGTATCCGGATTTGCTGGAACATTCTCTTGATTTGCTGATTGAACAGGGATTCAAATTGTTTGAGGTATTTGTCAACACTTTTTCAGAGCTCCAGCCGGAGTACCTGGATGATCTGCATGCCCGTGTGCAAAAAGCGGGAGCAGAGATATGCTCACTTCATCCGTTTACCTCTGCGTTTGAGGTTACGCTGTTTTTTTCTGAATATGAGCGCAGAACACAGGATGGATTGAAGTTTTACCGGCAATATTTTGAAACTGCCAACCGTCTGGGCGCTTCCATACTGGTACTGCACGGCCAGCGCAACTACCGTGCCGGGCGCATTACAGAAGAAAAATATCTGGAAAATTACCATCGATTGTTCCGGCTTGGACAGGAATATGGGGTGACAGTCGCGCAGGAAAATGTGGTGCAGTTCCGCAGTGAACAGTCTGCGTTCATTCGGCGTATGCGCAAAGAGCTCGGAAAAGAATGTGCGTTTGTACTGGATTTGAAACAGGCGATTCGTGCAGGAGAAAATCCCATGCAGATGCTGGAAGAAATGGGGGAGAGATTGGTGCATGTGCACTTAAACGACCATACTTCTGAAAAGGATTGCCTGCTTCCCGGAAGCGGCAGTTTTGATTTTTCAGCACTGGCCAAAAGGCTTGAAGAAATGAAATATTCGGGGAACGGTGTGATAGAAGTCTATCGTGATAATTTTGGAAAGCCGGAAGAACTGGTACAGGCTTACCGCTTTCTCTCAGGTATTTTTTCGCAAAAGTAACAGATGTTTGGCTGTTTGGCTTGCAGTTGGATACTATTTATGGTATAATAATATATCCGATAGTACAGCATCTGTAATAAATCATTCGGATGCTGAAAAACAGCATTTTGTGCGTGAGCAGACAGGAGGCACACTGAAAATGAAATGCCCGTATTGCAGTTTTGACGAAAGCAAAGTGGTAGATTCCCGTCCAACGGATGAGGGAGAACGCATTCGGCGCAGAAGGGAATGCCTTCGCTGCGGAAAACGGTTTACGACTTATGAGGTGATTGAAACGGTTCCAACCGTAGTCATTAAAAAGGATAAATCGCGGGAAGCATTTGACCGCAACAAGCTGCTCAACGGCTTGCTTCGCGCGTGCGAAAAACGCCCGGTATCTCTTGTTACGCTGGAAGCGGTAGTGGATGAGATTGAAACGATGCTGCAAAATTCATTGGATAGGGAAGTGCCCTCCAGTTTGATCGGTACTTATGCAATGGACAAGCTGCGGGATATCGATGAGGTTGCTTATGTCCGTTTTGCATCTGTATACCGCGAATTTAAAGATATCAATTCTTTTATGGACGAATTGAGCCGCATCAAGAGCGCAAAAGAAAAAGAAGCTTCAAAAGAATAATTTTCTATAAATAAAAAATCGGGACAGTGTGAAAGCTGTCCCGATTTTTTTATTTGCTTTTCTGACGTTTGATTACCTTCAGACGGGAGAATTCCTCACGGTCTTTTTCTTCCAGCGCATCAGTGATAAATTTTACGGTTTCTTCAAAGCGGGGAATCATAATGTTCTTCAGTGCGTTGGCACGCTTCTGCGTTTTTTTGATGGAGTCGGCCAGACGATAAACACTATTCTCCACTTCGGCCAGTTCTGCCGTCAGCTCTTTTACCTCGTTGAATTTGTTATAAGCCTGATCCAGCGAGTCATTGGAAGCATGAATTCCAAAAGGAACCGGGTAATATGACTTGCTCAGGGAAACCATGGGGATTTCCACACCCATTACACTGCGATAAGCCACATGCAGATTGGTTTCCTGCGGAACGGTCTGTGCCAGCTCGCCGCAGATACCCAGTGTGATATTGGCTTTTTGAAGCGCCAGATAAGCCTCCGCATAGGTATCATCAATTTTTCCCTGAATGGCATTTGCCCGCTCAATCAGCGTCATCATTTCACGGATTAAAATGTTCCGTTTGCGATCCAGCAGTTCAAAACCCATCCGTGCGAGTGTCAAAGACTTTTTCGTGGAAAGCAGGTTGCCTTTGGTTGGGACAATTTGCGCCATAGAGGCTCACCTCCTTATTGGCTGCTTTCTTCGGTTCCCGGTGCAGCGCTTACCACTGCGCCCTTGGCCTTTTCATAGTATTTATCCAAAATAGCGTCATCCACACGATCCAACTCTTCACGCGGCAATGTGGTCAGCAACTTCCATCCCAAATCCAGGCTCTCTTCAATGGTACGGTTCTCATTGGGTCCCTGGTTCAGGAAGGCAGATTCAAACTGTTTGCCGAATTCCATGTATTTTTTATCTGTGGGAGAAAGTTCCTCTTCACCGATAACCGAAGCTAGCGAACGGGAATCAATCACATGTGCATAGGCAGCGAACAGCTGGTTTGCCAGAGCAGAATGATCTTCGCGGGTATATCCTGCGCCGATACCATCCTTCATCAAACGGGAAAGGGAGGGCAAAACCGAAACAGGGGGATAAATACCGCTGCCTGCCAAAGCACGATCCAACACGATCTGCCCTTCGGTGATATAACCAGTCAGGTCGGGGACAGGGTGTGTCACGTCGTCGTTGGGCATAGTCAGAATCGGAATCTGTGTGACGCTGCCGTTTTTCCCTTTTACCATACCGGCGCGCTCATACAGAGAAGCGAGGTCGGAATACAGATATCCGGGATAGCCCTTTCTTCCGGGAATTTCACCCTTGGAGGAGCTGAATTCACGCAGAGCCTCAGCATAAGAAGTCATATCCGTCATGATGACCAGCACGTGCATATCCAGCTCAAAGGCCAGATATTCTGCGGCCGTCAGTGCACAGCGGGGAGTCAGAGTACGCTCGATAATGGGGTCGTTTGCCAGGTTCAGGAACATGACAACCTTAGAGAGCACGCCGGACTCGTCGAAAGACTGTTTGAAGTATTCAGCTACGTCGTTCTTTACACCCATAGCTGCGAACACGATTGCAAAGTTATCGCCGGTTGCATCTTTAATTTTTGCCTGACGGGCAATCTGTACGGCCAGCTCGTTGTGGTTCATACCGGAACCGGAAAAGATGGGGAGCTTCTGGCCGCGAATCAGTGTCATCAGTACATCAATGGAAGAGATACCGGTGTTGATGTAGTTTTTGGGGTAAACACGCGAAACCGGGTTCATGGGCGTGCCGTTGATGTTGGCGCGCTTTACCGGGAAAATATCCCCCAGCCCATCAATGGGACGACCTGCACCGTCAAATACACGGCCCAGAATTTCGGGGGAAAGGGGCAGTTCCATCGGGCGCCCCATCAGGCGGGTACGGGTGTTGTCCAGAGAGATACCACGGGTTCCCTGAAACACCTGTACCACCACGCGGTCTCCTTCAATCTGTACCACACGGCCCTGGCGAAGGGCGCCGTTTTCCAGACGGATGGTGACGATTTCTTCATAAGTTGCATCTTTCACGCCGTCCAGTACAATCAGAGAACCGTTGATTTCTTTTACGCCAATATAATCAAGAATCATGATATACCGCCATTTCTCCGTGCGACATTCAGAATATTGCGAGTCTGCGGCAAATCGTCTTCGCACGGGAGACGGTTGGCCGGGCCGGCGGTCAGGAATTCAGAACACCGGCTACCTTTTCGTCGATTTCTTTCAGATACTCATCGAACATATCCAGGCGATTATTGGGGATATCGTACTTCATTTTTACCAGCTTGTCGAAAAGCCCGGTTTCCAGAATCGAAGAAATCGGGACAGCTGCGGCTACCAGCTGATGTGCCTTCTGATACAGATGGAGAATCACCTGCATCATGCGCTTCTGTTTTTCCAGCGGGACGAAGGTATCATCTGCATGGAACGCGTTTTGCTGCAAAAAGCCTACACGAATCACACGGGCTGTTTCAATGACCAATTTCTGGTCATCGGGCAGCACATCAGAACCAATCAGCTTGACAATCTCCATCAGCTGATTTTCTTCCTGCAGCAGACGGTTGATTTCTTTACGGTATTTGACAAAATCTTCCCCGGCATTTTTCTTGTACCAGGGGTCCAGATCAGTGAAATATTCGCTGTAACTGGAAGTCCAGTTGATAGCAGGGTAATGGCGGGCATAGGCCAGCGCCTTATCCAGTGCCCAGAAGCAGCGGATAAAACGCTTGGTGTTCTGGGTAACAGGCTCAGAGAAGTCGGAGCCCTGCGGTGATACAGCACCAATAATCGTGACAGAGCCGTCGGTACCGTTTAGGTTATCTACCATGCCGGCGCGCTCGTAGAATTCCGACAAACGGGAAGGCAGATAAGCCGGGAAGCCCTCTTCAGCAGGCATCTCTTCCAGACGGCCGGAAATTTCACGCAGAGCCTCTGCCCAACGGGAGGTCGAGTCAGCCATAATTGCCACATGATATCCCATGTCGCGGTAATATTCTGCCAGGGTGATGCCGGTATAGATAGAAGCTTCACGGGCAGCCACGGGCATGTTGGAGGTATTGGCAATCAAGGTTGTACGGTCGGTCATGGGGCGTCCGCTCTTGGGGTCAATCAGTTCGCTGAACTCGTCCAGCACCTGGGACATCTCATTGCCGCGTTCGCCGCATCCCACATAGATGATGATATCTGCATCACACCATTTTGCCAGCTGGTGCTGCGTCATGGTTTTGCCGGTACCGAATCCGCCCGGGATTGCTGCCGTGCCGCCTTTGGCAATGGGGAACAGGGTGTCGATAACACGCTGGCCGGTAATCAGCGGGACAGTGGGGGAGAGGCGCTTTGTGACCGGACGGGGGGTACGAATCGGCCACCGCTGGCACAGAGAGAGCTTATGTTCTACGCCTTTTTTATCCCGAAGCACGATAATGGCATCATTCACCCGGTACTGGCCGTCTTTTGCCACAGAAACTACCTCGCCGGAAAGAGCGGGAGGAACCATGCATTTATGCCGGATAATCGGGGTCTCAGGGCATTCAGCATAAAAATCGCCGCCGCTGAGGATATCGCCCACCTTGGCAGTGACGGTTACATCCCAGAGCTTTTCAGTGTCCAGAGAAGGCACGCTGCTGCCGCGGTTGATAAAAGAACCGCTTTCTTCTGCAATTGCTTTCAGAGGACGCTCAATTCCGTCAAAAATATTATCGAGGATACCAGGCCCCAGCGTCACATTCATGGGGCTGCCAGTGCCCACCACGGGCTCTCCGGGTTTCAGTCCGGTTGTCTCCTCATACACCTGAATGGTGGTAAAATCGCTGTTAATGCCGATGATCTCGCCTACCAGACGCTCATTACCTACCAGAACCATCTCCATCATGGAGAAGCTGCGGCTTGCTTTTACAGTGACCACCGGGCCGTTTATTCCAAAAATTACATCTTTATTTTCCATTTTGAAAGTACCACGCCTTTCTGTGCTGCCACTCAAAACAGAGACAGCACGAGTTCATTGCTGCTGCCGCAGTGTTACTGGACTTGCAGGCCGGAATTCTCTTCGAACCATTCCTGCTGGTTTTCCAGCAGCGCGTCCAGTGTGTCGTCGGCGACCAGACCCATTGCAAGGTTCTGCGCACGAATCCCGCCGAGGTGGATTTCTTCATCTTCCTGCACCTCACAGGCAGTGCCGAAAGCAGATTTCAGCAGGCTCTCCAGCTTTCGGTCTTCAGGCCGGACAAATAATACTGTACCCGGCTGGGAAAAGGTCTCTGCCAGCTTCTGGCAGTGGCGCTTCATCCAGTCCTGATATTCCTGGCTCTGTGCAAACTCTTTCAGCCGTTCAGCAGCCTGCGTAAAGATTTCTTCCATAATTTTTCTGCGTTTTTCCAGCAGTTCGCGGCGCGCATCCATTTCGCGGTGCGCCATTTCTTTGGTAATATTGTTGCGCATCTGTGCCATTTCCTTCTGAATCAGCTGATAAGCTTCCAGAAGGACTTCGTTTTCGGCTTCGTTCAGTTCTTTCTCTTTGAATTTTTTAACTTCATCTTCAATTTTACGGCGCTGTTCCTCCGCATAATGGTGGATCGCCTCATTGAATTTGCTGAGCTTTTCCTCATTCGTTGCCATATGGAATCCCTCCGTTCTGCGGGTTAAATTTTGACGCCAATGGCTTCCCGCACATATCGTGTGATAGAATCCTTGGTGCGCCCGTTTCCGTGGCGGTCTGGAATCTCTACGATCAGGGGCCGCTTACGGTTTAATTTAAAATCATAAACAAGCTCGGGACAAAGGGTCAGCAGCCGCTCGGTAATAAGCACCACGGCTACATCCTCCATGTCCATTGCCTTGGTGAGTTCCCTGCGGACCTCATCGGCTTCATGCACCACAACGCCTTCAATCCCTGCCAGGCGCATGCCTACCTGGGTATCCACGTTGTCGCTGATTAAGTAAAAGCGCATGAAATCACCTGCTTTCCAAAAAGATAAGGGGCCCGTTGCAAAACCGGAAAAAGGTTTTTGCAGCGGACCCTTTCTAAAAGGCTTTTGTCTCCCGCTTTGTGGAAATTCTGCGGCGTTTCAGCCCCAGAACCAGCCTTTGCGGGCCGGGCCCGTAACAGCATGCTGCCGAATCAGAACTTCTGCAGAATCAGGATGGAGATCAGCAGGCCATACAGTGCAATACCTTCGCCAAGTGCCACAAAGATGATTGCTTTACCGAAAGCCTTGGGGTCTTCAGAAGTTGCGCCGATTGCAGCGGGGGCAGCAGCTGCAACAGCAATACCGCCGCCAACACCGGCGATGCCAACAGACAGAGCAGCTGCGATCATGCCCAGACCAGCGGTCATATCAGGAGCAGCAGCCGTAACAGCAGCTGTGGTGGTAGCGGTGTCAGTACCAGCAGCAGAAGCAATCATGGGAGCGGCAAACACTACCAGGCAGACAATGGCGAAAGAAGCCAGCTGACGGAAGAATGCACGGGCAGGCTTCGCACCGCGCTTAACGGAACGATTGGCAAACCAGACGGACGCAGCCAGGAATATAACAGGCAGAATCATCATAATCACAGTTGAAGCGGACATAGTAATTACCTCCAATTTCAGAAGTGGAATGAATATATGTACCCAGCGCAGAAAATCAGGATTCTCTGCGCACGGTCACCGGAACAAAGGGACGGCCATCACCGTCAAAGAAACGGCTGAACATCTCATAAAATTCAAGACGCAGCACCTGGATACCCACCAGCAGGCCTTCAAGACCCATGATAAAGGCATTGCCAATAATCACGATCAGCACATAGCCAATACCGCTGGACATCTCAGCCAGTGTGAATACCACCACCATCATACCAGCGTGAACCAGCACGAATGCACCGACACGCAGGAAGGAGATGGTATTGCTGGCGTAGCTCAGAAGGAATTCAAAGACTTCAAAGAAGTTCTGCATGATAAATTCGCCCCATTTTTCAGGCAGCGGATGTTCTTTGTGTTCCACAAAGTCCCCCAGAACTTCCCGGAAGAAAATCACCAGCAGAGGCAGGATGATAAGGCAGATGACATACGGCAAAGTAACAATGGTTTTGCCGGTAATCAGCTGTAAGCCAAAGCCCAACACCAATGAACTGTAAAATACAAATCCCGCAATTCCGTTGGGCCCGAACAGGCCGTCCTGATAGCGGTGACGCTTGAGGCATGAATAAATATTGATTAGGATGGCAATCATCACCAGCACAACGCCCAACCCCACAGCGGAGTAGATAATCATATTGGTGGTGAAAGGATCCATTACCTCAACCGGCTTCCCTTCAATACCGAACAATGCATGGTACAGGGGGTTCAGCGCTTCTTCAAAGCCGAATACCGACCCGAATACCAAACCAAAGATTGCCGACGAAATACCACAGGGAATCAAAATCCTGCCCAGCGCCATTTTTTTAAAGCGCCACATCAGATATCCCACAATGGAAACACAGATTCCCTGTCCCAGATCGCCAAACATAATGCCGAACAGCAAAATGTAAGTCATCGCCACAAAGGCTGTGGGGTCTACTTCGTCATAAGCGGGCAGCCCATACAAATCCACAAAGAATTCAAAGGGCTTAAAGGGCTTCTTGTTTTTCAGTTTGACGGGCGGCGAGTGAATCATTTCGTTCTCAGCAGCATCAAAGGTATATTCTACCGACTCCATTTTATCCAGCAGGGCACGGAATTTCCCTTCTGCTTCCGCAGGAATCCAGCCGGTCAGGACAAAGTTATCATGATACCGCGCGGCATATCGCCGGACGCCAAAGAATACAGATTTTTCTGTCAGCCAGGAATAGACCAGCGAGCATTGCTCAGATTCTTTTTTCCAATACTGTTCTGCACGGCTGTCCAGCTGCTGAATGAGGTCGAGCTGTTTTTGCAGCTCCGCACGGATGGTTTCCAGTGCTGTTTCGGGGGTGCCGGTCATCTCTGTCAAGCGTACACGTTCAAAAAATAGGCTGGAAAAGATACGATCTACTTCATATGCCTGCTCAATAGGGGTGAAGTATACACCCCAATAATATTGCGCGTCGTTGGAACAGGGGAAGAAAATCACATATGGATTTTCTGTAAACGAATTCAATTTTGCGTAACTTTCTTTTGGCAGGCAGCCAAAACGGGCTTTGATATAATCACAGGCATGTACCTCGTCGAGATTCAGATTCATCCCAACAAAATGGCTGATCTTCGCAATTGAACGGTTTAATTCCTCTACTTTTTGCTGGGCTGCCACTCGCTGTTCCTGTAAGTCATGAAGGAATGCCGAAAAAGAGAGGACATACGAACGGGCGCTTTCCAGATTTCCAGAGTATTCCGCAAGCTCTTCTTCCGAAAGCATGGCGGGCTTTTTGTGGATACTGAGAGCAGCTTCGGTAATCGCCTGCAAAGGCCCGGCAAAAGGATTTTCCTCATTTAATGGGGAAAATCCGGAGGTGTCTGAATAGAACGAGAGGGAATTGTCGGGGTGAAACATGCCGGAGCGGCCGCAGACAGCCGCAACACTGTCAAGCTCTGACATTCGGCCAATCATACTGATGACCTTGATTTTCAATACAGCCAATGGAGTTCACCCCTTTCACGGAAAATTAATAATGGTCAATAGACTTGCAATATCATCAGACGGCACCTGATAGCGAATGCCTTCGATAATATTTGTGATATCATGCAGTTCAATCTGCATCAGAAAAATATAGGAAAGCATCACCACACAGGGGTGGGTTGAAAACCGGATCTTTTGACGATAGACTGTATATTCAGCCTGTGTCGAAAGCAGGTCGGCAGAAACATCCAGATTCCGAAATTTTCTGCCAGTTGGGGACTTTTCAAAGGCGGCACGTGCATCAGCAGGTGTATCGGCATCCAGAATCATTTCGATATGCCGTTCTTTGAGCATGCCATAAGGCAGCAGCGTGCTGCGAATAAAATCCGGGCCGCAATGATAATTGAATTTCAAGCGCAGGATGGTTGTGAAATTCTCAATATCTGTATAAATACCAAACATTTCTTCCAATTGCCGACGTGTCTCACCATGCGTTTCTTTTTCAATAATAGAAAAACAATGAGACAAAACATAGCGCTGTAAAGCAGATTCAATTGAAAGATAATCAATGGGCTGTCCGGGCAGAGGGCGGAATTTCGAAACGATTTTTTGATACGGTGTATGGCTTAGTGCCCCTAACAGGTCATCAAAACTGCGAATTCGTCCCAACGCGAGCAGGTCAATATGACTATGTCGATTCAAATAAGACGGCATAGAGAACAGATATTCTTCAGGCGAACCTGCCATCAGATGGATCAGACTGTGCATAATTTGTTCCACTTCTGCTTTTTCCAGAATATATTGTGAAAAATGCTCACCAACCGAAATTTCATAACGGCACAGTGCCGCGCTGTCTTCAAAAGCTTTCTGCCGCAGCAGAACTTCCAGCTGGCCGCGGTGAATATCTGCTTCATTGATGCCGGAAAGAATTTTACTGTAAGCAGTGCGTGACTTTAAATATGATGCAACCTCATTTACAGAATGGCAGGCAAGCAGCTCCTGATAGTTTTGACGAACCAGCCTGCGTCCATACATGGCTCTTGCTTTGGCAAGCACCACATTTGAGGAGAAAGTGGAAAGCATTGCCATCACTCTCCTATCACGCGGGAAACAAGTGCGTCAACCCATTTGGAAGCGTTTTCCTTGCAGGTACTATCCATCCGGGCAGAAAGTTCCTTGTACTTGGCTTGAGATTTTTTCCAGCCCTGCTCAGCGGCGGCGCGTTCCTGAGGTTCGTTGAGGGCGATACGGCGGCGTGCACGCTTCAGGTACTCGTTGCGGATATCTTCTCGCCGTTTTACGATATCCTTTTCGGTCTGGACTTTTTCAAGCTGCGCTGCGTCAGTAATTTCACGAGCTTTTTTGTCCATATCGACAATCTGTTTTACCATATTCTGCATTATGGAAGCCTCCTTCCTAATTACAAAGAGGGGAGAGGTTCGTATTTCTTACTAAAAGATTAAAAGGTGAATCGTTTAAACCTCTCCGTCAATCATTATTATATGACGCATTTTTCGATACTTCAAGAGTAAAAGACGGCAAGAGGTTCTAAAAAAAGAAGAAAAAACTGTATACAATTTACAATTTCAACTTAAAAAGCAGCTGTTTTCCTGTTTTTTTAAAGCGATAAAGTTCTTCAATACAAAAAGAAAGGAAATTTCACTTCTTCACTAAAAATAAACATCCAGGCCAATCGGTATTCTGAGAGCAGAGAAAAAACTTTTTTTCATTAAGATTGCATAAATTGTAGAAAGAGAAATGCAGCGGAAACGGCAGGATACCGGCAAAAAAAGCTTGATTTTCTGAGGGATGTATGGTAACATATATAGGCATTTGGATACCGTTGGCCCTGGTTGTTTTTCAACGGCTGCCAATGGGGTTCAATGCCCGGGAATTCCCGAGACATTGAAGCGGACAGTCCTCTGCCCTGTGTCACGCAGTGCAAGAATGTCTGAAAACTACAGGAGGATTTACAAATGAATGCATTGAAACTGATTGCTGCGGATTCTGTCAAAGAGAACCTGCCTTCTTTCGAGATTGGCGACACC
>CAMLSX010000031.1 GCA_946484175.1 uncultured Clostridia bacterium | reverse complement strand
TCATGTCGGAGCCGGTAATGACAAAACCCCTGTGGAAAAGGATTTCCGCAAGGGGGCACATACCGGAGCCGCCGATTCCGACAAAATGGATATGTTTTACGGAATCCAGCAAACGAGAAGTATCCATAGCTTCCAACTCCTTTATATAAGGGAACCCGGTAAAAAGGGTTCCAACAATTTGAATTTTCTCTCTTTTAGAAAAACACACTATTACTATTATATTGCGTAACGCTGTCAAAATAAACACCTAAATTGAATTTTGGCAAAAACCGCTATTTTTTTCACCTTTTTCGGGAATGTACTTCACACTCCGAAACCTCTTTCCATATTATGGGAGAGAACGGGAGCAGGTATTCCGGTAAGGGAGCTTTTTCCGCGCAAAGGCCCCCTCTGCTTCCGGCTGCGCGGAGAAATGGCGGCGATTCATGATGATTCAGGAAGAAAAAGTGTTCGGTGTGGCCGGCGGAGACAGCCGCCAGGTATGGCTCATCCGCTCCCTTTTAGAAGACGGGCACACTGTGTACACAACCGGGTTAGAAAAAGCGCCTTTAGACAAACGGGCACGCCAGGTATCCTTTTCCGAACTGGCAGAGCTATGCAGCGTGGTTATTTTTCCCCTGCCGGTTACAACGGATGGCGTTCATCTCAACGCGCCTTTCAGTCGGGAACCTCTGTTACTGGGGGAAGAAACAGCGACGCTTTTAAAAGGAAAATCTGTATATGGCGGTATGGTAAACCGTCTGTACCGTACCGGCGAATCATGGGAAAAAGTCAGCGTGTTTGACTATCTTCGACGGGAAGAGCTCGCCGTGCGCAATGCAATACCCACGGCAGAGGGGGCAATCCAGCTGGCAATGGAAAAATACCCCGGCACACTTAATGGTTCAAAGTGTCTGGTGACCGGCTTCGGACGGATTGGAAAAGTGCTTTCAGGAATGCTGCGGGGGTTAGGCGCACAAGTAACAGTGAGTGCTAGAAAGCCGGAAGATCTCGCCTGGATACGGCTTTCCGGCTATGAGGCCGTACACACCCGACATCCCGGCAGCGGATATGATATGATTTTCAACACTGTCCCGGCGCTGGTATTTACCCGGGAGGTCCTTTCCCGACTGGAGCCTGGAACACTGCTCATTGACCTCGCTTCAGCTCCTGGAGGTGTTGACCGGGAATCGGCGGAAATATTGGGAATCCCGGTGCTTCCCGCCCTTTCTTTGCCCGGAAAAGTGGCGCCGAAAGCGGCTGGAGAGATTATCAAGGAAACTATTTACCACATGATGGAGGAGTGAGAGACTTTGGAAAAAAAGAAAATCGGCTTTGCCATGTGCGGTTCTTTCTGCACTTTCCAGTCCGCGCTGGAACAGATGCACCGTCTGGCGGATGAAGGGCACAGCCTGTTGCCCATCATGTCTTATAATGCCGCTTCCACTGATACCCGTTTTGGCAGGGCGTCGGATTTCATCTGGGAACTGGAGGATACCTGCGGAAAAAAGGTCATCAAGACCATTCCCGATGCGGAACCAATCGGCCCCAAACATATGGTGGATCTGATGGTGGTGGCTCCCTGCACCGGCAATACTCTTGCAAAACTGGCTTGCGGCATTACCGATACCCCGGTCACTATGGCGGTAAAATCCAGTCTGCGAATTGGGTTGCCGGTCGTGCTGGCATTGGCCACCAACGATGCTCTGGCTGCTTCGGCGCAGAACCTTGGGCGATTGCTCAACGTGAAAAACGTGTATTTTGTCCCCTTGCGGCAGGATGACCCGGAGAAAAAGCCGGTTTCGTTGGTGTGCGACTTTTCCAAACTGCTGCCCACCTGCGAAGCGGCGCTGAAAGGGAAACAGCTTCAGCCGGTTTTTCTGTAAAGGCTGGAAATCTTCTGAAAATCTGGTATAATGATGCAGAGATGCTTTTGAACTGGCGAGTGGAAAGTTTTTTGGAACTCCCCGACGAGGGTAAATAGTCCGTCGGACTGTTTGCAAAGCAGGCGCATACTATGTGCCCCCACAGATTGAAATAAAAAACTTTGATATCTTACAGAAACGAGGATGTTATGGCAAAAAAATATTACGCCGTCCGTGCAGGACGAAAAACCGGCGTGTTTGAAACCTGGGATGAGTGCAAAGCCCAGGTCACAGGCTTTTCCGGGGCCTCCTATAAGGGTTTTCCAACCCGGCAGGAGGCCGAAGCCTTTGTGCAGGGTGCAGCCGCACCGGTTGAAAAAATCGACACCGAACCGGCTTTGCAGCCGGATATTCCCCGGGCAGTTGCCTATGTAGATGGCAGTTATCATGTGGGGACAAAAGAGTTTGCCTGCGGCGCGGTACTGTTCTGGCAGGGAGAAACCGTTTCTTTTTCTAAGAAATTCCAGGATGCTTCGCTCGCAGAAATGCGCAATGTAGCCGGGGAAATCAAAGGCGCGGAAACCGTCATCCGCTGGTGCCTCGAGCACGAAGTTCCGGCGCTGGATATTTATCACGATTATGAAGGCATCGCCAAATGGTGTACAGGCGAATGGAAAGCCAACAAAGAAGGAACCAAAGCCTATCAGGCCTTTTACCGGGAGGCCGCCGCAAAAATGGATATCCGGTTTGTAAAAGTAAAAGGACATTCCGGCGATACCTATAACGATATGGCTGATCATCTGGCAAAACAGGCGTTGGGAATGGCATAAAACAGGAGGTAACAATATGAGCTACAAAATGGATGCAGAGTCGATTATCTTTCAAACCGTATTCGGGGAACATTCCGCCAACAGCTGCTGGTTTATGATGAACTGGGCTTTGCTGCGGGAAAGCGGCGCAGTGGCGCTGGATACCGTAGTAGAACAGACACAGGCTGTACTTTCGGCAGTTGCCCTCAAGCGGATTTTGGCTGAATTCTACAATCGCATGACAGAGTGCGGCAATGATATTGGCAGTCTGGACGTGATTTCTGCATTGGACGAGCTGGGTATCGGAGAAGAAGCTGTGTGGTTTTTGGCTGGACAGGGCAGCTTGGAAGATCGGGAGCTGCTGGACATTGTAAACAGTCGGGATGATATTCACGATATGTTGGATTATCTGGTGCGTCGGGAAGGCAGAGCTGTTGCACGTCTGATGATGGAGACTTTTGATACGCCCGTACTGTTTGCCCAGATGTTGGCTACCGCAGTGCGTCCTGACGGCGAAGAATTGGACGACTACAACTCTGCCGAAGAATATCGGGAAGCAGTGGAAGCCTGCTTTGCAGAATTGAACAACTTCTCAATTGACTATGCAATCTGCTACGAGTGGATTGACAACGGTATGGAGCTGTAAGTCTCTTCGCAGGAAAATTTTCCTCTCTTCCCCAACAGGGAATCAGATTACCCGGATACTTTCCAATTGCTTTATTCTTGCAGGATTCCCCTCTGCAAATTGCAATTTGGTTGCTTTTTTGCAGTGGCTGTGCTATGATATTTGAGATTACTTTGTAAGGTGTGAGAAAGGCAGGAACCCTTATGCTATATTGCCCTAAATGTAAATCTCTATGTGAGGATTCGGCGGTTCGCTGCCCCGAATGTGGCCGGCGTAAATTGCGTGAGCCAACCCAGTTGGACAAGGTTCTGCTGGTTACCGTCTCGGAAATGGAGGCCCAGCGACTGGAGCCTGTTATGAGAGCCAGCGGTATCCCCTTTGAAATGCATCCTTCCAATATAGATGGGATTCCTTCCATGTATAATAGCGACGCAATTCTGTCTAATCAGAGCTTTTATGTGCTTCTTCCCCAGCTGGAAGAGGCGGAAAAAGTGGTTTCCTCTTTTCGTGCAAACGAAGCCGAAGCTGCCAAAGCTGCTGCACAGGATGCCCCCGAAGAAGAGGAAATGCCGCGCAGCAAGCGGATTCTGGTGCAGATTGTTTCTGCAATTGCTTTTATTCTGCTGATTTGGCTGGTCGTGATGGGAACTGACTGGATTGCCAACAACCTCTGGTCTTGGGTACAGAATCAGGGACTTTAATTTGTATGCATCGGAGAACCCTGCTCTCCGGCAGAAATAGATTTTCATAGTAAGGAATGGTGAACATGAGCGAATACCGCATTGATACCAAATGCATTCAGGAAGGATATTCCCCTAAAAACGGAGAACCTCGCGTGATGCCGATTGTGCAGAGCACAACTTATACCTATGACAGTTCTCAGGCTATGGGCGATCTGTTTGACCTGAAAGCGGACGGTTTCTTCTACACCCGGCTGGCAAACCCCACCCTGGACGCTGTAGAAAAGAAAATTGCCGCGCTGGAAGGCGGTGTGGGCGCTATGCTCACCTCTTCCGGACAGGCTGCTTCTTTGATTTCCATGCTGAACATCTGCCATGCTGGTGATCACGTTGTGGCCTCCAGCGCCATTTATGGTGGTACCTTTAACCTGATTTTCAAAACCATGCAGGAAATGGGCATTGAGTCCACCTTTGTCAGCCCCGGATGCAGCCGTGAGGAATTGCAGGCCGCGTTCCGTCCCAACACCCGCTGTGTGTTTGCTGAGACTCTTTCTAACCCCTCTCTGGTAGTGACGGATATCGAAATGTTCGCTGAGGAAGCCCACGCTCACGGCGTGCCGCTGATTGTGGACAACACCTTCCCCACCCCCATCAACTGCCGTCCCTTTGAGTTCGGTGCGGATATTGTCACCCACTCCACCTCTAAATACATGGACGGCCATGCAGTACAGCTGGGCGGCGTGATTGTAGACAGTGGTAAATTTGACTGGAACAACGGCAAATTCCCCATGCTCACCCAGCCGGACGAGTCCTATCACGGTATTGTATATACCGAGAAATTCGGCAATGCTGCTTATATCGTCAAGGCCCGCACTCACCTGATGCGCGATTTGGGCGCACAGGCCAGCCCTCAGAACGCTTTCCTGCTGAATCTGGGTCTGGAAACGCTGGCACTGCGCATGGAGCGCCATTGCAGCAACGCCATGAAGGTAGCACAGTTCCTGGAGAACCATGAGAAGGTCAGCTGGGTTAACTTCCCGGGTCTGGAATCTAGCCCCTATCATGCATTAGCTCAGAAATATATGCCGAACGGCACCTGCGGTGTGGTTTCCTTTGGCGTAAAGGGCGGAAGAGAAGCTGCCACCCGGTTTATGGACAGCCTGAAGATGGCCTCCATCGTCACTCATGTGGCAGACCTTCGCACCTGCGTGCTGCATCCCGCCAGCACCACTCACCGCCAGATGAACGATGAACAGCTGGCAGAGGCAGGCGTTACTCCCGATTTGATTCGCTTCTCTGTGGGCATCGAGAATCCCGAGGACATCATCGAGGACGTGGCACAGGCACTGGAAAAGGCATAAATTTAACAGAAACGATTAAACCCTCCCGGCACCGATTTGGTGTCGGGAGGGTTTCTGTCTGCAAAAGCATGATTAAAAAGTATTTTTTATTGAATTTGCTATATTCTATATTATCAGAAGCTGTGCTCAGAGAGCAAACGATTCTTTTCATCCCACAGTTTCTGTGAGAGATCCACATAATAGTTATGCGGGTTTTCAAAACGGGTAACCTCTTCCCAGAGTGTGTCCACCTGCTCCATGCAGTACTGGCGGATTTCATGCAGATCGCGCTCTTTGGCAAGGCATTTGCCATTTTCAAAAATCTTCTGGCGCAGCCGTACCGCACGGAAGTTATCCACCGTCTTACGCTTCCAGATATGCTCGGGGTCAAACAGGACATACGGCTGGCTGTCATCAATAACTTCGTCATGCATGGTGATAACGTCGGCAATGGCCTTGCCGGTCTCGCGGTCGAAGAGACGCCATACCTCTTTAAAGCAGGGAGTGGTAATTTTTGCCACATTCTCACTGATCTTGATGCGCGGAATGATATTTCCGTTTTCATCTTCCACACCGGCCAGCTTGTAAACGCCGCCGAATACCGGTTCGGAAGAAGAAGTAATCAATCGTTCGCCAACGCCGAAGCTGTCCACCTTAGCACCTTGAATCAGCATATCACGGATGATGTATTCATCCAGCGAATTGGAAGCACAGATCTTGCAGTCTTCAAAACCGGCAGCATCCAGCATCTTTCTTGCTTTGCGGGAAAGATAGGTGATATCGCCGCTGTCAATACGGATACCTGCGGGACGGTAGCCCTGCGGAACCAGCACTTCGTTAAAGATTTTGATTGCATTCGGCACACCAGATTTCAGGACGTTATAGGTATCTACCAGCAATGTACACTGGCTGGGATATTCTTTGGCATAAGCGCGGAAAGCATCCTCTTCGCTGGGGAACAGCTGAATCCAGCTGTGTGCCATGGTACCCAGTGCAGATACGCCGAAATCACGGTCAGTGATGGTACAGGCTGTACCGACACAGCCGCCAATATAGGCTGCACGTGCGCCAAAAACAGCGCCGTCAAAACCCTGTGCACGACGGGAACCGAATTCCATCACGGCCCGACCCTCAGCGGCACGCACGATGCGGTTGGCTTTGGTAGCAATCAGACTCTGATGATTGATGCAAAGCAGGATCATAGTTTCGATAAACTGCGCCTGAATCGCCGGACCGCGTACCGTCACAATCGGCTCACCAGGGAAAATAGGGGTTCCCTCGGGAACTGCCCATACATCACAACTGAAATGAAAGTTGCGCAGATACTCCAGGAAATCCTCCTTGAAGAGCTTTTTCTCCCGTAGATAAGCAATATCTTCGTCGGTAAAATTCAAATTATTCAGGTAGTCCACCATCTGCTGTACACCGGCCATAATAGCAAATCCGCCGTGGTCAGGTACTTTGCGGAAGAACATATCAAAGTAAACAATCGTATCCTGAAAACCATTGGCAAAATATCCGTTTGCCATGGTAATTTCATAAAAGTCGGTGAGCATGGTAAGATTTTTTGTTGCGCAATCATTTTGAGCGGTCATTATTGTCAGAACCTTTCTATATTTTCAGTACAAGGATATTTTATCATGTAAAAAGGATATCAGAAACAATTTCCACGCCGCTGGTCTGCATATTCTGATAGGATGCAGCTTCTGTCATAGCGGCAGGATGGCCCGGTGCGTCATAGGTAGCTGTCAATGCCATAGGAACAGTTACCCGTGAGGCGACATTCCGGCGGTTAAAGTCGGTTTTCAGGCTGAGAGAAAATTGCTGAACACAGATATCTGTACAGCAGCCCACAACGATAAAATTCGTAATCTGAGGGTTGTCTGTCAGCCATGCTTGAAATGCAGGCTCCAAAAAACCATTGGTAGAATTTTTGGGGAACAAAGCATAACCGCCAATTTCTTCCAGAATTTCTGCCGGCCTGGGTTCAGAGCTTCCAGCCAGACAGTGCACCGGATAAGAAGAAAATTCCGGACTGTATGGCGGGTGTGTGTCAGCAAAAAACACCATCGGGAATTCCTGCTCTTTGCATGTATACATCAGCTGAGCAATAGCAGGAAGCAAAGATGCGCTGTTTGGACTGCTGAGTGCCCCTTCCAGTGTAAAGCCATTCACCATATCCACAATCACCAGCGCTGTACTGCCTTTGTGAAACGAAGAAAGAGGTAGCGGTTTTGCCTGAAATGCGGCAGGATACCACACCGCAGCAGAATCCGGGAAAGCCTCTTTCGGAAAAGCTCCGATTTTCATTCGATTCACGACCTTTCCTAAAATAAAATACCTGCATAGCAGGTGTCCTGACATCTATTATAACAAATTTTATACAAAAGTACAATTTGAAAATGCAAATAGGAAAAGACGCCAAAAACTTATGAAAAACGAAATGCTTTTTCGTGAGTTTTTGAACATAGTATTGCATTTATTAGAAAAAACGTCTATAATAATATCAAATTCAAACAATTTAAAAACTTCTGTTCATGAAAAGCAACATTGCATCCAGGGTTATCGGAAACTCGCTCCGAGGCTGGATGGTTTACTGATATTTGGGGTGATACTGTATGAGATTGCGCAAACAGGCACTGGGAAACCGGAATCTGGTGGGCGCCCGTGTAGAGCTGGCCAGAAAAAACCAGGGAATGAAGCAAAAAGAATTGCTGGCACAGCTTCAGGTAAATGGAGTCGATATGAATGCTTCAGGCCTCTCCAAGCTGGAAGGCCAGATACGATATGTGACAGATTTTGAGTTGGCTGCTCTGGCCAATATTTTAAATGTATCTGTAGACTGGCTGCTGGGAAGAGTCGATGAATAATCCGATTTTAGATCTATCGGCTTATTGCTCCTGTTTTATCCTCTATTCCAAAACAGAAAGGAAGTCCTTTTCTTGAATATTATTCTGAGTGCAGACCGTACCTGCGACCTCACACAGGAACTTTGTGACTCTCTGAAAGTTCACACGATTCCGTATCATATTGAGCTGGAAGGCCACGATTATCAGGACAGTGTGGATATACATCCTGAACAGTTGTATCAGGCATGGTGGGAACGGAAAAAGCTGCCCCGTACCAGTGCCATTAATGTAGAAGAATACGAAGAATATTTTCTCCCCTGGGTGGAAGCCGGACACGAGGTGATTCATTTCTGTCTGGGCAGTGCGCTCTCCAGCAGCTATCGCAACTGCTGTATTGCGGCGGAAAATCTGGGCGGACATGTCCATCCAGTAGACAGCCATTCCCTCTCTACCGGTATGGCTTTGCAGGTGATGGATTGCCGTATCCGGATTGATAACGGAGAAAATACAGCCGAAATTGCAGATTATTTTACGAAATCTACCCGTAAATATCATGCAAGTTTTATTTTGGACACATTGGAATTTATGCACGCCGGTGGAAGATGTTCAGCGGTGGCTGCTTTTGGCGCAAACCTTCTGAAACTCAAACCATGCATTGAAGTGGATAACACCAGTGGTAGTATGGGAGTCGGCAAGAAATACCGCGGCAAGCTGGAAAGTGTACTCGTTCAATATACAGAAGAAAAACTTTCACAGTATTCTGATATTCGTACCGACAAAATTTTCATCACCCATTCCGGTATTGATGCCCGATATGTGGAGGCTGTTCGCAAAACTATCGAAAAGAAAATGCATTTTGACAAAGTTTATGTTAGTCAGGCCAGCTGCACGATTTCCAGCCATTGCGGCCCCAATACACTTGGAATTTTGTTTGCCACTGAGTCCGAGGAAAAATAGGCATCTGTGATGCTGCATCATTTGTGCTATAAAAATCCCCCTTTTCCGATATAGATCATCGGAAAAGAGGGATTTTCTGTGTTAATAAATTCTGCATATGTTTTTGGAATCCAGGATTTTAAGAAATCCGGGCAGGAACCATTATAACAGGAGCATTGCATCACCAAAACTAAAGAATCGGTATTTCTCTTCCACCGCGATTTTATAAGCATTCAGGATGTTTTCTCGTCCAGCCAGAGCGGAAACCAGCATCACCAGCGTACTCTCCGGCAGGTGGAAATTGGTAATCAATCCGTCCAGCACCTTAAATTCATAGCCGGGATAAATGAAAATATCTGTCCAGCCATCGCTCTCGCAGATTTTGCCTTCTTTCACGGCTACCGATTCCAATGTACGGCAGCTGGTAGTGCCTACAGCAATCACTCGCCCACCGTTTTTCTTTGTTTCCTGAATCAGCGCAGCAGTTTCAGCGGAAAGATGGTAGTGCTCTGAGTGCATTTTGTGCTCCGAAATTTTCTCCACACTCACCGGACGGAAGGTACCCAAACCCACATGCAGGGTTACAGCGCCAATTTTCACACCTTTTGCCTTCACCTTTTCCAACAGCGCTGGGGTAAAATGCAGCCCAGCAGTAGGAGCAGCCGCAGAACCAATTTCTTTGGAATAGACAGTCTGATACCGCTCTTTGTCCTTCAATTCGGCTGTAATGTAGTGTGGGAGGGGCATTTGTCCGATCTGGTCGAGAATAGAGTAAAAATTTCCATCATACGTGAACCGGGCGATGCGATTGCCGCCCTCGATGACATCCAGAATTTCCGCGTGGAGCAGGCCGCCGCCAAAGCTGAATTTTGCACCGGGTTTAGCTTTTCGGCCTGGGCCGCACAGAACCTCCCACACGTCTTTTTCCCGCTGGGTCAACAGCAAAAATTCCACTTTTGCGCCGGTTTCCTTTTCGCCGTACAAACGAGCGGGCAGTACCCGGGAATCGTTGACAATCAGGCAATCACCGGGCATAAGAAAGTCGATAATATCATAGAAATGATGATGGGATACTTCGCCAGTCTTGCGATCCAGCACCATCAACCGGGAGGAATCTCTCGGTTCGACCGGGATCTGGGCAATCAATTCTTCGGGCAAATCGTAGTAAAAATCATGGGTCTTCATATCGGGTATCTGGTTCATGGGTTCTTTCCTTTCCGGCGGAATTGAAGAAATAAAAAAGCAGCGTCTTTTCTCCGCCTACAAAACAACAGAATGTCCTTGTATCAAAAACACGTTAAAAATGTCTGAAAAACTCTCCATTTCCTGTGCAAAAATCATAAGGATACAAATTGACAAAAAGCGCCTCATCATGTATGATAAAGACGTTGAAGATAGAGGTGCGTCTTTCAAAAGTAACCGGTCGTGAGGCTGCCGGAGCCTGTGATCGCCTGCGAAAGGGAAAGTCGCCGAAGGCGATGTTTGGCAAGCATTCGCCTGGTTGCTTTGGAAATACCACGGCAACTGTCATCATATTCCATATGATGGAGAGCTATCGGCTTACCCCACGCAATTAAACAGGGGAAATCCGAACAGTACTATTATATTGGATTGATGACCGGTTTTCAACCGGTTTTTTTATACCCTGTTTTCCCAGAACCCATATTATGTCAGGAGGATTTATCCCATGAGAAAGTATAAAGTTGGAATCATCGGCGCCACCGGTATGGTCGGACAGCGTTTTGCTACCCTGCTCGAGAATCATCCCTGGTTTGAAGTCCATGCACTGGCAGCTTCTTCCCGTTCTGCCGGTAAGACCTATGCTGAGGCTGTAGGCAATCGTTGGGCTATGACCACCCCCATGCCGGAATCCATGGCTTCTATGGTGGTGATGGACGCCACCGCTGACGTGGAGAAGATCACCTCTCTGGTGGACTTTGTTTTCTGCGCCGTTGACATGAAGAAAGATGAAATCCGCGCACTGGAAGAAACCTACGCCAAGGCTGAGTGCCCCGTGATTTCCAATAACAGCGCACACCGCGGCACCCCCGATGTGCCCATGATCATCCCCGAGATCAACGCTGACCATGCTGAGATCATCCACGCACAGCGCAAGCGTCTGGGCACCAAGCGCGGCTTTATCGCTGTAAAATCCAACTGCTCTCTGCAAAGCTATGTACCTGCTATCCATCCCCTGATGGATCTGGGTGTGACCAAGGTGCTGGCCTGCACTTATCAGGCTATTTCCGGCGCAGGCAAGACTTTTGCTACCTTCCCGGACATCGTGGACAATGTCATCCCCTTCATCGGCGGCGAGGAAGAGAAGTCTGAGCAGGAGCCCATGAAGATTTGGGGCCACATCGAGGGCGACCAGATTGTCAACGCTTCTTCCCCCTCTATCACCGCCCAGTGCCTGCGCGTACCGGTTTCTGACGGCCACACCGCTGCTGTGTTCGCTTCTTTTGAAAAGAAGATTCCGCTGGAAGAGATCATCCGCCGTTGGGAAAGCTATAAGGGGCCGGCACAGGAGCTGAACCTGCCCAGTGCTCCCAAGCAGTTCCTGCACTACTTCACCGAAGACAACCGTCCTCAGGCTAAGCTGGATCGCAACCTGGAGAACGGTATGGCGGTTTCTATTGGACGTCTGCGTCCCGATACCCAGTACGACATCAAGTTTGTCTGCCTGTCCCACAACACTCTGCGTGGTGCAGCCGGCGGCGCTGTTCTGATGGCAGAGCTCCTCTGCGCAAAGGGATATCTTGACTGATTATTACTCTCTGGAGGCTAACTACATGAAAAAGACCATTTTTACCGGCTCCGGCGTTGCCATTGTCACCCCCATGTATGAAGATGGCAAGGTCAATTATGACGAGCTGGCACGGCTGATTGAATTTCAGATTGAACAGGGCACCGATGCCATTATTTCCTGCGGCACCACCGGTGAATCTGCCACCCTCGATCACGACGAGCATTGCAAGGTGCTGGATTTCACCATCCAGCACGTCAACCACCGTGTGCCTGTCATCGCCGGTACCGGCAGCAATGACACTATGTATGCTGTACAGCTGGCACAGTCCGCTGAAAAAAGCGGTGCTGACGGCCTGCTGATGGTGACCCCTTATTATAACAAGACTTCTCAGAGTGGTCTGGTTCGTCACTTCACCTATGTGGCTGACCGGGTGAATACACCAATTATCCTGTATAATGTGCCGTCCCGCACCGGCTGCAACATTCAGCCGGAGACTTATTTGGAACTTTCCAAGCATCCGAATATTGTGGCTACCAAGGAAGCAAACGGCAATGTGGCTTCTACTATTCAGACGATGTCCCTGTGCGGCGACGAGCTGGCAGTTTATTCCGGTGAGGATGACCTGACACTGCCTTTGATGGCTATGGGCGGCAAGGGCGTGATTTCTGTTTTTGCCAACGTGATGCCCAAAACCATGCATGAACTGTGCGCTGCCATGCTGAAAGGCGACCTGGAAACTGCACGCAGCATTCAGTACGCTCACACCGAACTGATGAAGGCCCTGTTTATGGATGTGAATCCCATCCCCGTGAAGGAAACTCTGAATATGATGGGCTATGCCTGCGGTCCCTGCCGGATGCCTCTGGCTCCTCTCAGCGAAGCGGCTCATGAGAAGCTGGCCGCTGTGATGAAGAAATACGGGCTGGTGAAGTAAGAAACTCCCTCAGAAAGGGAGGCTTTGGCTGCCCGAAAAATTTGAATGTGGCTGTGCGCCCATGCAAATTTTAATACCCCTGCACTTTCCCCGTTTTGGACGTTTGAAAGGAGGCACACCGGCGGCAGCCCGCCGCCGGTTTTGCATATGACAAAAATACTGCTCAGCGGATGCGGCGGCCATATGGGCCGTGTCATTGCATCCCTCGTTGAAAATCGTGACGACTGTGAAATCAGCGCCGGTATCGACCTGCGTCCGGCAGGAAACGAGACGTTTCCGGTGTTTGCTTCCCCTGCGGAAGTCACCGCCCCGGCAGATGTGGTGATCGATTTCTCCCACCCCTCTGTTCTCTCTCCCCTGCTGGCTTATGCCAAGGAGAAAAAGCTCCCGGTGGTTCTCTGCACTACCGGCTATACCCCGGAGCAGGTGGCGGAGCTGAAAGAAGCCGCCAAAGAAATTCCCGTTTTCTATTCCCGCAATATGTCCATCGGCATCAATCTGCTGATTGAACTGGCCAAAAAAGCCACGGCTGTCTTGGGCCGGGATTTCGACATTGAAATTGTGGAGGAACACCATAATCAGAAAATTGACGCTCCCAGCGGCACGGCTCTGATGATTGCTGATGCTATTTCCGAAACTCGGGACGGCAGTACTCAGTACATGTATGACCGTCACTCCCAGCGGAAAAAGCGCAGCTCCGACGAAATTGGTATTCACTCTATTCGCGGCGGCACCATTGTGGGTGAGCATGAAGTAATTTTTGCCGGTCAGCATGAAGTAATCCGGCTTTCTCACTCTGCACAGTCTAAAGAAGTATTTGCTGCCGGTGCGGTAAACGCTGCCCTGTACCTGCCTGGAAAACCTGCCGGGTTGTATGATATGTCCAATCTGGTTTGAAGACCATTTACCGAAAAGGAGGAGTTCCCATGAGTGCAACTATTTCTACCCTGAGCGACATCACATTGATTACCTTGGAAGGATGTCCGGCTGACATCAGTTACCTGGCTTCCTCTCTGGATACAATTGCCAATTTGGATGTCAACATCGACATGATCTCCATGGCTCCGGCACATGGAGACCTCACGGCGTTTTCTCTGACAATTTCGGATGACGATCTTGGCAAAGTGCTGACCTTTACCAAAAAGCTGCGCGAAACCACCAGTGTTCGTCCCATCGTCAGCAGCGGAAACTACAAGATCTCGGTTTATGATCCCTGCATGAAGAACACCCCCGGTATTGCAGCAGCTGTTTTTGCAGCAGTAGCCAGAGTAAATACAGATATCCGTTTGATCTCAACTTCGGATGTGGAGATTTCCATTCTGGTGACAGCAGCAGACTATGATTCTGCGCTGAGCGAGTTAGAAGCGGCGTTGAAATAATTTTTTATCAGCAATCCTCTTGGGAAGAGGATTGCTGTTTTTTTATGATACTTCAATTTATCAAAATAAATAAAAATCCCCTTCCCAAAAAATCAGGAAGGGGATTTTCTGTTTTCAGATGAAAGGCGGAGATTATTCCTGTCTCATCTTTGCGAAGCACTCGCTGCAGTACACAGGACGATCCTCGCGGGGCTTGAAGGGAACTCTTGCTTCCTTACCGCAGGAAGCGCAGACAGCAGTGAACATCTCACGCTCCGGCTTAGCGGCATTCTTACGGGCATCGCGGCATGCCTTGCATCTCTGGGGCTCGTTTACAAAGCCCTTGGAAGCATAGAATTCCTGCTCGCCAGCGGTGAACACGAATTCAGCGCCGCATTCCTTACAGATCAGAGTCTTGTCTTCGTACATTGTGATAACCTCACTTTGGATAATAGATATTTGCCCGTAGACGGATTCGCACCGCCGCCTTTGATAATCAACGCTCTACTTAAGCTACCGGGGCATA
>CAMLSX010000030.1 GCA_946484175.1 uncultured Clostridia bacterium | reverse complement strand
ACTGAGCTACAGAGGCATAATTGGCGACCCGGAACGGGCTCGAACCGTCGACCTCTAGCGTGACAGGCTAGCGTTCTAACCAACTGAACTACCGGGCCATCATAATGGTGGGGACAATAGGACTCGAACCTATGACCCCCTGCTTGTAAGGCAGGTGCTCTAACCAGCTGAGCTATGCCCCCGTCTGATGGTGTCGCACTCACCGGCGACGTTGTTGATTATACAGCATCGAAGGACAAATGTCAACACCTTTTTTGAAATTTTTTAAATTATTTTTTTTGAGCCTGTTCCGCGATCTTTTCCAGCTCCTCTACGGAGAAACGATACTTGCGGCAGCAGTACTGGCAGGAGGCTTCAGCATAGCCGGTTTCGTCTGCCAAAGAGAGCAGCTCTTCCTTCTTCATAGTAGAAAATGCCTGCACCACTTTCTCACGGCTGCACGTACACACATACTTTACGCGGTATTCGTCCAGAATCTCCATTTCAAAGCCATCCAGCGCTTTTGCACAGATATCCTCCATGCTCATTCCCTTGGCCAGCATGGTCGTTACCGGCTCCAGAGTGCGGATATTGGCCTCCAGACGGTCAATTGCTGCATTATCAGCGCCGGGCAGTACCTGAATCAGCAGGCCGCCGGAAAGCATTGCCTGATGCTGCTCTTTATCCACCAGCACGCCCAGCGCACAGACCGTAGGAATCTGCTCACTGATGGCATAATACGCCGTAATATCCTCTGCAATTTCTCCGGTAGCAAGGCGCACCTGCCCCACATAGGGCTCGCCTTCTCCCAAATCGCGTACAACCATCAAAAGGCCGTCACGGCCTACACCGCCGCCTACGTCCAGTTTTCCATTGGGTTTCAGCGGAAGGTCTACATCCGGGTGCTCCACATAGCCGCGCACATTGCCGTGGCTGTCTGCGATAGCGACTACACTGCCCAGCGGGCCGCCGCCATTCATTTTCATCGTCAGAGAAGCATTTTCTTTTTTCAGCATGGCGCCCATCAGGGAAGCACCGCTGAGCAAACGGCCCAAAGCTGCGGTTGCCACCGCACCAGTATGATGCAGTTCCTGTGCAATCGCAACAATCCCGGTGGTATCTACTGCCGCCGCCATAATAGAACCATCGCTTGTAATGCAGCGAATCATTCTATCCATTATATTCCATCCTTTCCATAATTTCTGCTGTTAAAAAAGAAGGACTCTGTTACAAGAGCCCTTCACCTGGGTTTACGCACCACATAGACAGCCCGCTGGCAATCTTCTGCTGGTGCATCAAAGCTCATATCTCCATACACGTGCAGCAATTCAAGCCCTGCATTGCGCAGCATCTCTGCAAGTTCTTCATGTGAATAGGCACGCTCAGAAAAATGCTCGCTGCTGCGATGGTACACCATTCCCTCCCGCTCAAAAAAGTCGAGAGTGATCTGCACTTTATCGGTTTTCACGTCCAGTGTGTTCTGCCATACGCAAAATACCTCTTCTGTATCATAGACAAATGTATTGTCCGCCAGAATATGCCGATGCTTGTAGAGCGTATTCACATCAAATACAAACAATGCACCCGGCGCCATAAATAGTGAGACCCGGTTCAATGCCTTTTGCAGCTCTTTGGGCGAAGTGATATGATTCAAGCTATCCAGTACACAGAAAACCGTATCTACTGTACCATACAAGTCCAGCCTCTGCATCTGCTGACACAAAAACAACAGCTCCATCTCTTCTTCTGCTGCCTTTTGCTGCGCTTCAGAGAGCATTTCCATAGAGCCGTCTACCCCATATACGTCAAAGCCCCGTTTGGCCAATTCAATGGTCAGGCTGCCGGTTCCACAGGCCAGATCCAGCGTAATTCCGGACTGATGCTCCTCGCGCTTCAAAATTTCACAGAGGTAGTCTGCACGTCGTGTATACTCCACGTTCCGGGTCAGTGCGTCGTAATAACGGGCAAACGATGCATAAGCACCCATCAGTCACCGATCTTCCCTTCTGTATCCTTCTCCTGCTCTTCCAGCCGGCCAAAAACCAGCTCATAGCCATCGCAGCCATAATTCAACGAACGATTCACACGGGAAATGGTAGCAGTAGACGCGCCGGTCTCGGCCACAATTTCACTGTAAACGCGTTTGGTGCTGAGCATATGCGCCACGACCAGCCGCTGCGACATGGCTTTCAGCTCCGGAACCGTGCACAAATCTTCAAAAAAATTGTAACATTCATCCACTGTTTTCAAAGCAAGGATTGAACGGAACAAGAAATCCATATTTTTGTCGCGGAGTTTTGAATTCAAAGAAATCACCCTTTACTTGATAATGTTGCCGCATTCAGCCAAAAACCCTTTTCCATGAAAAAGGGCTCCCGAAACCTGCATTTCCGGAGCCCGGCTTTTCAAATAGCTTTTTCCATTTTGCACGGAATTGGGATCCTTTTGCTTTCCATGGATAACATTTTAGCACAGAAAAGTAAAAAAGTAAAGGTGCGTTTCACGTTATCTGATGACACCAAGAAAGAACATACAACTGTTACCGGCTGCATGCTTCCTCGATCATCCGGCGCAGTTCTTCTACGCCCTCCCCTGTCTGAGAAGAAAATGGGAGCACTGTTACGTCTGTCTCTGAAAAGATATCCTGATAATAGGCAAGCTGAGCGGTACGCTGTGTTTTATTCAGCTTATCCGCCTTGGTACAGACAGCAACAAAGGGGATCTCATTTTCCAGAAGGAAATTCACCATTCCCCGGTCGTCCTCTGTGGGGGCATGGCGCATATCCAGCAGCTGAACCACCAGCGCGATTTTTCGCTGCTGTGCAAAATATCCTTCTACCAGTTCTGCCCAGCGCTTCTTCTCGGCTTGTGAAACTTTTGCATAGCCATAACCGGGCAAATCCACCAGCCGGCACTCCGGCAAGCGGAAAAAATTGATGGTAGCGGTCTTTCCCGGCGTAGCGCTGACACGTGCCAGCGCTTTCCGGTTGACAAGCTTATTTAAAAGGGAGGATTTTCCGACATTCGATTTTCCGGAAAAGACAATCTCCGGAAGGGTCGAATCCGGCAGCTGCGAAGCCTTTCCCGCAGCGGACTCAAAGGAAACCTGCTGAAAATTCATATATTCCCTCCTCACTGCGGAATCGGCGCCTGCGGAGCAGCGTGCCCCGATTCCGGGGTGACAGACGCAGAGGTCTCTGCGGGCCGCTCTGTACAGCCTGAATCAACGGACTTTTCCGGCTTGGGCTGCCGAATCAAAGCTGCTTCCAGTACCTGTTCCACTTTCTTCATCGGCTTAAATTCAATGGCCTTCTTTACGACTTCATCCACTTCTGCCAGGTCAGGCTCGTTATCCAGCGGGAACAGAACGGTTTTGATACCGGAACGATACGCCGCCATTGTCTTTTCACGCAGGCCGCCGATTGGCAACACGCGTCCACGCAGGGTGATTTCGCCTGTCATCGCGACGGTATGGTCTACCGGGATGCCTGTCAGTGCAGAAGTAATGGCTGTAGCCATTGCGATACCCGCAGACGGCCCGTCTTTTGGAATCGCGCCTTCCGGACAATGGATGTGGATATCTTTTTTCTGATAGAAATCGGGAGAAATGCCCAATTCCTTCACACGGCAGCGAATGCAGCTGATGGCTGTGCGTGCAGATTCCTTCATCACATCGCCCAGAGAACCTGTCAGCTCAATCTTTCCGGTACCGTCCATCACGGCAACTTCAATCGGAAGCATTTCGCCGCCTACGCTTGTCCAAGCCAGACCATTGACCAGACCGACTTCGTCTTCTTTGGTCAATGCTTCCTGCTTAAAGCGTTTCGGCCCCAGATAGCCTTCCAGCTTGTCCGGAGTAATGGAGATTTTCAGCGACTCTTCACCGGTATGCGAAACGACTTCTTTTGCCATTTTGCGACAAAGGGCGCCGATCGTGCGTTCCAGTGTACGCACACCTGCTTCACGGGTATAACCGTCAATCAGCTCGTGTACCGCAGCGGGGGTAATTTTTGCATGCTTGGGCTCCAGACCATGCTTTCTGACCTGTTTGGGAATCAGATGCTTGACAGCAATATTGAATTTCTCTTCGTGCGTATAGCTGGGCAGCTCGATCACATCCATACGGTCATACAGCGGGCCAGGAATGGTCGAAGCATCATTGGCCGTGGTCAGGAAAAGCACCTGGCTCAGGTCAAAGGGCATGTCCAGATAATGGTCATGGAAGGTGGAATTCTGCTCGGAATCCAACACCTCGAGCAAAGCTGAGGCGGGGTCGCCGCGCAGGTCTTTGCCCAGCTTATCAATCTCATCCAGCAGGATAAGCGGGTTGCGGGTACCTGCCTGCTTGATTGCAGAAATAATCCGCCCCGGCATAGAGCCGATATACGTTTTGCGGTGGCCCACGATATCGGAATCATCGCGCACACCGCCCAACGATACGCGCACATATTTGCGCCCAATCGCATTGGCAATCGACTTCGCAATGGAAGTTTTACCGACACCGGGCGGGCCCACCAGACAGATAATCTGTCCGGTCGGTTCCTGTGTCAGCTTTCTCACAGCCAATGTTTCCAGAATCCGCTCTTTGACTTTTGTCAGGCCGTAATGGTCACGATCCAGTACACGTTTGGCTTTTTCAATATCAATATGCTCGCGGCTCAGCTTATTCCAGGGCAATTCCAGACAGGTTTCCAGATATCCGCGGATTACGCTGGCTTCATGCGAACCAAAGGGCATTTTGAACAGGCGGTCACATTCCTTCAGCAGCTTCTTCTCCTGCAATTCAGGCAGCTTCAATGCGAGAATCCGATTGCGGAAATCGTCGGCTTCCTGCTGCGGGTTATCATCTTCGCCCAGCTCTTCCGAAATAATGCGCATCTGTTCACGCAGATAGTAGGTGCGCTGATTCTCATCCATCTGTGCGCGGGTTTTCTCGTTGATCTCGGCTTCAATTGCCATGATCTTGATCTCTTCGCGCAGCATTTCGTTCAAACGTGTCAGACGTTTTACCGGATGCAGTTCGGAAAGAATCTCCTGTTTGAGCTCATAATCCAGCGGAATGTTGGAAGCGATAAAATCTGCCAGCTGACCGCAGTCCTTCTCCTGCAAGACCCCCATGATAATATCCGGGGGCACATGACGGTAGTTGCGGATGTATTCTTCAAAAAGATTCTGTGCACTGCGAATCTGTGCTTCAGAACGCGCAGAGGCACGGTACTCGGCATTTTCTACCCGCACAACCGTTGCGGAAAGATACGGGTCGCGGCGCATAACTGACAAAAGCTGCGCGCGGTACAGACCTTCTACATAAATACGCACGCCTTCTTCGGAATGTTGCAGCACCTGCTTGATACGTGCTACCACACCGTATTCAAAAAGGCCTTCCGGAGCAGGGTCATCTTCTGCAAGATCACGCTGTGCAACCAGAAAAATCAGCTGTTTTTTCTCCATTGCCGCCTGAAGTGCTGCAACGGATTTTTTACGCCCCACGTCAAATTGGAGCATCATATCCGGGAAAATCACCAGGCCCCGCAGTGCCAGAGCCGGGAGCTCCCTTTCGGCCACAACAGCCGGTTTATTTTCAATAGCACTCATTGCTGTAAAAATCCTTTCTGTTTTGGGGATAAGCCCCCATGCAGGCTGTAAGCCGGCAAAAAAGGCCGCCGCAAAGCAGGTAGCCCCTGTTTGCAGCAGCCTTTCAAACTTTACGATGCAGAATTTCTGCGGTCGTTTTTCGACTGCGGGCCGGATATCCTGATTTTTACCGGCTTGCGGTCAGGGTTGTACTCCATTTCGGGCGCCTTCCCGTCCCGCACGGTATCGGCCGTAATCGTTACCTTTTCAATGGTGTAATCACTGGGCACATTGAACATCAGGTTTGTAAGAACCTCTTCCATCAATGCGCGCAGGCCACGAGCGCCGGTTTTTCTCTCCAGCGTCTTTTCCGCGATGGCTTCCAGTGCTTCTTTTGTAAATTCCAGATCCACCTTATCCAGTTGGAACAGCTTTTTATACTGGCTGACCAGGCTGTTTTTCGGCTCGGTAAGAATTCGCACCAGCGCTTCCTTATCCAGTCCATCCAGCGCAGTGATGACCGGCAAACGGCCTACCAATTCGGGAATCAGGCCGAATTTTACCAGGTCATGCGGGATCACTTGGCTCATCCAGGTAGTGGAATCCAGTTCCTGACGGCTGCGAACCTCTGCGCCGAAACCCAGCGAAGAAGAAGCTGTGCGTCTTTCAACCACTTTTTCAAGGCCATCAAAAGCACCACCGCAGATAAACAGGATATTGGCCGTGTTGATCTGGATAAATTCCTGCTGCGGATGCTTTCTGCCGCCCTGCGGAGGAACATTGGCAATTGTACCTTCCAGAATTTTCAGCAGTGCCTGCTGTACGCCTTCACCGCTGACATCACGGGTGATAGAGGGGTTCTCGGATTTACGGGCAATCTTATCGATCTCATCCACATAAATAATGCCCCGCTCTGCACGTTCAATATCAAAATCAGCTGCCTGAATCAGGCGCAGAAGGATATTTTCTACGTCTTCGCCCACATAACCGGCTTCGGTCAAAGTAGTGGCATCTGCAATTGCAAACGGTACATCCAGCATTTTGGCCAACGTCTGTGCGAGGAAAGTTTTGCCCACACCGGTAGGTCCCAAAAGCAGAACGTTGCTCTTGTTGATATCAACGCCCTCTTCGCCGAAATAGATGCGCTTATAATGATTGTAAACCGCCACAGACAAGGTTACTTTTGCCCGGTCCTGACCGATTACATATTCATCCAGCATCTCTTTGATCTCTCTGGGCTTGGGCAGTACCAGAGAAGTTGTCTGCGCTTTTTTGGCCGGTACTGCGCGGCGTTCTTCTTCCAGAATCGAGCTGCACAGCTCAATGCAGGAATCGCAGATATAGACGCCCGGTCCGGCGATCAGACGGCGGGCCTGGCTTTGCGGTTTTCCGCAAAAAGAACAGCAAATATCTCTGTCCTGCGTCTCGTCGTTGTTTGCCATTTCATCACCAACCCAAATTATCTAGAATAAATCACTTTGTCGATCAGGCCATATTCCAGTGCCTGCTCAGCGGTCATGAAGTTATCACGCTCGGTGTCACGCTCCACGATTTCGAGAGGCTGACCGGTCTTTTCGGCCAGAATGGTGTTCAGGCGCTTCTTGGTTGCGATAATATGATCGGCATGGATCCGGATGTCCGTTGCCTGCCCTTTGGCGCCGCCGCTGGGCTGGTGAATCATAATATCACTGTTGGGCAGTGCAAAGCGCTTACCCTTGGTACCTGCGGCCAGCAGAAATGCGCCCATGCTGGCAGCCATACCCATGCAGATGGTGGAGACATCGCACTTGATATACTGCATGGTATCATAAATAGACAGACCGTCTGTCACAGAACCGCCGGGGCTGTTGATATACAGGCTGATATCCTTCTCCGGGTCCTGGCCTTCCAGATACAGCAGCTGAGCCACAACCAGGCTGGCGGTAACATTATTGACCTCATCGGTCAGCATAATGATGCGGTCATTCAGCAGCCGGGAATAGATATCATAGGAACGCTCTCCGCGGCTGGTCTGCTCGATTACATAAGGGACTAAATTGCTCATTCTGAAACTCCTTTCCGTCTGCATTTGTTTCGGAAAAGTCAGGCATCTTCAAAAAATGTATTCTGCCACTGCTGCAAAGATGCCTCTGAAATCTGGTTTTGCCCGCCATCAATTTCCTGACAGCGGGCAAACCTCCGAAAGGTTTTCACACCGCACAATGTCCAGTTTTCCAAACGCTGGCAGTGATTATACCTGTTCCATCTGTTTTTGTATCAAAAAGACCTTCGCAGGGATTATTCGCCGGCCTTGACAACAGCGTTATCACGCACAATGCCCATAGCCTTCTCCACTGCGATATCCAGAGCCAGATCCTCTTTGGAAACAAAGCCCTTGATCTTCTCCACGTCCATCTGATAGACGTTTGCCATCTTGGCATACTCGGCCTCGATCTCTTCGTCGGTGGGAACGATGTTCTCCAGGGAAACGATCTTCTCCAGAGCCAGACGAACCTTTACCTGACGCTCTGCCTGGGGCTTGAAGGAATCGCGGATGCCCTGCTCGTCCATACCGGTGTACTGCATGTAGGTCTTCAGATCCAGACCCTGGGACTGCAGTCGATAAGCAAACTCGTTGATATCGTCATTGATGCGGTTCTGGTACATAGCCTCGGGGATCTCGCCCTGCAGCTTCTCTACCAGAGCGTCGATCAGCTGGTTGTCAGCAGCATCGTCGGCCTGCTTCTGACGAGAGACAGTCAACTTCTCCTTCACGTCAGCGCGATAAGCCTCGACAGTATCGAACTCGCTGATATCCTTGATGAAATCGTCGTCAACTTCAGGCAGCTCTTTTGCTTTAATCTCGTGCAGCTTGATCTTGAAGACAGCAGGCTTGCCTTTCAGTTCTTCTGCATGGTACTCCTCGGGGAAAGTCACGTTCACGTCGAATTCGTCACCGGTGTTATGGCCGACAACCTGATCCTCAAAACCGGGGATAAACTGGCCGGAACCCAGAGTCAGGTTGAAGTTTTCAGCCTTGCCGCCTTCAAAAGCCACACCATCTACATAGCCGTCAAAATCGATCTCAACGGTATCGCCGTTCTGAGCAGCGCGGTCTTCGACAGTCACCATACGGGAGTTGCGATCCTGCACCTTGGTCAGCTCTGCGTCCACATCTTCCTCGGTAACTTCAACCGGATTTTTGGTGATCTCTACGCCCTTGTAGCCTTCAATGGAAACCTCGGGATAGGTAGTGATGGTCACTTTAAACACCAGATCCTTACCCTTGCCGGAATCAACCAAATCGAAATCGATCTTGTCTTCGATCATTCTCAGGCCGGCTTCTTTCACAGCACCTTCCAGAGCGGAGGGGTATACCAGATTGATGGCGTCCTCATAGAACACCTGCTCACCGTAATATTTCTCAATAAAAGCACGGGGGGCCTTACCCTTACGGAAGCCCGGGATCGTGATTTTCTTGCTTTCTTTCTTAAATACCTTTTCAACCGCAGCATCGAACTCGTCGGCAGGGACAGTAATAGTCAGCTCGTAGCGGTTGGTATCAACCTTATTGGATGAATTGAGACTCATGTTGATCTTCCTCCTGCAAAATTGCAAATTATCCTGGTTATTATAGCACAGGTTTGCGGAATATTCCAGACAAAACCTGAAATAATTTTTGAAATTTCCTGAAACTTGTGATTTTTTCAGAGAAAATGGGCACTTTTACCGGTAACCGGCACCCCATTTCGTATAGATTCAGCCGAAAACAGCTCAGAACAATCGCTGTCAACGCACCAGTGTCGGTACGAATTTTACATAATCAGCTGAAATCAAGTGCATTTTGACGCCATGGTATTCCCCTATCGGCGCCTTTCTGGCAGCCTGTGTTCCATGGACATGGCCGAAATAACATTCCTTCACGCCGCGCTGTACCAGCACATCCAGAATTCCCCGACACTCCATATTATCATATACGGGCGGGTAATGCAGAAACACCACTGGACGCAAGCCCAGCTTTTCTGCTTCGTCCAACGAAGCATTCAGCCTTCCGGCTTCACGCGCGACGATTTTCTGATCTTCGGCCGTTTCGGAATTGTACAGCCATCCACGGGTGCCGCAAACAGCAATCTCCCCCACTGGGCAAGCACTGTTGTGCACCAGCGCGAGGTCATCAAAACCACACGCGTTCCAGAAATTTTCAATCTTTGTACGGGTAGACCACCAGTAATCGTGGTTTCCTTTTAAAATAAGCTTTTTTCCCGGCAGGGAATGCAGATATTCAAAATCCTGCTTTGCATCTTCCAGCTTCATAGCCCAAGAAATATCCCCGGCAAGCACCACCATGTCTTCCGGCGAAACAATGGCTTTCCAGTTTTCTGCCAGCCGCTGGGTATAGCGCTCCCACCCGCGGAAGACCTCCATGGACTTATCCGCGTTAAAGGACAGATGCAGGTCGGCAATGCAGAACAGCGACATCAGGACAGCCCCGCCAGACGCAACACGGCCTGCCGCATGTCGGCAACCGAAGAGACATCTTCAAAACGCACAGATTTTCCGGCCAAAGCCTGAATGGGCTGCGGTACTTCCACACCGGTCATGGCAGAAAGCTGGTATACCTGCTCAAACTCGTCATTCACGCCGTCCTGTGCATACAATTCGCTGCCCAGTGCGTCGAGCACGCTGGCGGCAAACTTATACGGGCTGGCAGTGGAAACCACCACTGTGGGGGTCTCTTTATCGCCGGTTTCTGCCACATACTGATGGTAAACCTCAAATGCAACCGCAGAATGAGGGTCGCACAGATAGTTTTCAGTCTCTTTCATGCTGCGGATTGCCTGCTTAGTGGAAGCATCATCGCAGAAGCCCGCATGGAATACTGTCTGAATCCGTGCCAGTGTCTCTGCATCTACCGTATAAGAGCCGGTCTCATTCAGCTGACGCATCCAACCAGCAACCTTTTCAGCATTTCCGTCGGTCATATGGAACAGCAGACGCTCCAGGTTGCTGGAAACGAGGATATCCATAGACGGAGAAATGGTGGTGTGGAAAGGACGACGGCGGTCATAGGTGCCCGTACGGATAAAGTCGGTGAGCACGTTGTTTTCATTGGAGGCGCAAATCAGGTGATTGACCGGCAGACCCATCTTCATGGCATAATAAGCAGCCAGAATATCGCCAAAATTGCCGGTGGGAACCACAAAGTTGACCTTTTCTCCCTCATAATCGATCTCGCCGCTGTTCATCAGCTGGCAATAGGCGGAGAAATAATAGATGATCTGCGGCAGCAGGCGGCCCCAATTGATGGAGTTGGCGCTGGAAAACATCATATTGTGCTGTGCCAGCGTCTGCTGCATCACGGAGTCGGTGAAAATTCCCTTCACAGCGGTCTGGGCATCGTCAAAGTTTCCTTCGATAGCGCAAACGCCCACATTGCTGCCTTCCTGGGTAACCATCTGGCGCTTCTGCATGGGGCTGACACCGTTCTGCGGATAGAACACCAGCACGCGGGTGCCGTCTACATCTTTAAAGCCTTCCAATGCAGCCTTGCCGGTATCGCCGGAAGTGGCCACCAGAATGACGGCCGTTTTACCGGGGGTGGTTTTCGCCAGAGATTTTACCAGCAGATGCGGCAAGATTTGCAGCGCCATATCTTTAAAGGCGCAGGTGGGGCCGTGCCACAGCTCCATGGCATACTGGGTGATATCCCCGTTCTGGAGCATCACCACCGGAGCCGGATGGCCGCCGGAAAATTTATCGGCACGATAAGCCGCCTCGGCGCACTCGCGAATCTCCTCAGGGGTAAAGTCAGTGAGGAATTTCGCCAGGATGTGCTGAGCCAGCTCGGTATAATTCATGGTCTGCATGGTACAGAGCTCCGCATAGGAAATCTGGGGCATTTCTTCCGGGACAAACAAACCGCCGGAAGCGGAAATACCCTGCGCGATGGCCTGTGCGGCTTCAACAGATTCCGCACGGTTTCTTGTGCATGTATACTTCAAACTGCATTCCCCTTTCAAAGGAATTTGAACCTTCGTGTTTCATTGTATTATAGATTGTACAGCTTGTCAAAGGGCATGTAAGATTTTACCATATCTCACATAATTCCCGCAAAAAACCGGAAGGAATTTTGGTAAAAAATCCGGTCAATCAGGTCGTCAGAATACCCATTCTGCGCAAAAAGCTCTTTCAGATACTCCATCGACTCAATCCCCGTTATGCCGGACGGCATGTCGGCTCCGTCAAAATCGCTGCCCATGGCAAGGACATCTTCCCCACCCAAAGCCAGAAAATGCTCCGCATGGCGCAGGATTTCCACAGCATTCGCTTTTCCGGAATCTGCAAGAAATGTCGGATAAAAATTCAAACCGACCAGACCGCCGCGCTGCTTTAACGCCAGAAACTGTTCATCTGTCAGGTTCCGGGGATGGCTGCACAGCGAATGGGCATCAGAATGGGTCGCAATCACCGGCCCCTTTGTGTTTTCCAGCACGTCCCAGAACAGCGGTTCGCTGGCATGGGAAACATCTGGGATGATGTGAAGGCGCTCCATTTCCGTCAACACTTCCCGGCCAAATTCTGTCAGACCGCCGGGTTCCTGTGCGCCGCCGCCAATCTGGTTCGCAGCATTCCAGGTCAGTGTCATCACTTTTACGCCCCAGTTTGCCAGCTCTTCCAACACCTCACAGCGGCCTTCCAGCACCGAACCGCCCTCTACTGTAAAGATTGCCCCGCATTTCTTCTCCTGTACAGCCTGGTACAGGTCTTCGGCGGTGCGGCACTGCATCATCCAATCGGAATTCCGTTTCAGCTCCCATTCCAGCCGCTGGGCAATTCTTCGAAAATAAGCCAGTGGGCTGACGGCATCGTCGGGAATCCAGGCGGCAAAACACTGGAACCAGGAAGAAAGATTTCTTCCCCGTTCCAGCGAAAGCTGCAAGGTCTGGTTATTGCGCAGGGGAATATCTTTTAGAGAGCACTCCCCCATGGTGTCGCAGTGTAAATCAAAATAGCGCATCAAAGCAGCTCCTTTCCTCCAAAGGCATTGGCCAGATAGTGAAAACCCGTAACACAGCCGGAAGGATCCATCGTGACCCCCGCCACATCAAACCGGGGCTGCAAATCGGTGGGAAACTTTTGCAGATACAACAGAGCCGCCTTCACCAGCTTTTTCTGTTTGGAAGGAGTGACAAAAGTTTCCGGCTCAGAAATTGCATCGGGCAGGCGGGTCTTCACCTCTACAAAAACAATATATTTTTCACTGGCGGCGATAATGTCCAGCTCCCCGTACCGGGTATGGTAATTTCGGGATAGAATCCGGTATCCCCGCTGTTTCATCTTATCGGCAGTGAATTCCTCCCCTGCCGCTCCGGTTTTGGAAGCATTATTCATGGTTTTTAGCCAAGATTTTGGTGAGGAAAGTTTTGCGGTGGATCGGGCATGGGCCGTATGTACGAATCATCTCTGTGTGGAGCTTGGTACCATAGCCTTTATGCTTGGCGAACTGGTACTGTGGATAGACTTCATCCATCATCTTCATCACCCGGTCACGGCTGACTTTGGCCAGAATGGAAGCAGCGGCAATACTGGCGCTCTTGGCGTCGCCCTTGACCACTGTTTCTCCGGGAATCTCGAGAGGAGGCATGCGGTTGCCATCCACCAGCGCATACTCGGCAGGAACCGAGAGGTCTTCCACTGCACGGCGCATGGCCAGATAGGTTGCCTGCAAAATGTTGATTTCGTCGATTTCCTGCTCGGAAGCACTGCCAATCCCATAGGCAATCGCTTTTTCACAGATTTCGTCAAAAAGAGCCTCACGTTTTTTCTCGGTCAGCTTTTTGGAATCGTTCAGCCCGGGAATTTCCAGCCCATCGGGCAAAATAACTGCTGCGGCATATACTGGCCCGGCCAGCGGCCCGCGCCCTGCCTCATCGATGCCGCAGACGGCTGCATAGCCCTGCTGAGCAGCATTGCGTTCATACTCATAATCTACCATAAAAATATCCTCCATAAAGCAAAAGGCAAAACCAGGTGGTTTTGCCTCAGTTTGTCAAAAAATCTTTTTGCTGCTAAATTGCATGATCTCAGGGTAGCTCCAGCGTGATCTTACCCAGCTTACCACTGCGGAATTCATCCAGAACGGTAATAGCAGCGCGCTCTGTGTTGATTTCTCCGCCGGAAATCAAAAATCCGCGCTTTCTGCCTACCAGCTCCAGCAGTTCATATCCCTGCATCTGAGAAAGATCTGTCCCTTCCAGCTTGTAACGCGCTGCCATAGCCTGCGGGTAAGTATCGCGCAGCACTTCCAGCAAACGGGAAGCCAGCCCCTCTACATCCACCACGTCATCTTTTACTGCGCCGGTAAAGGCCAGCCGTTCTCCTACAATCGGGTCGTCAAACTTGGGCCACAGCACACCGGGGGTATCCAACAGCTCAAAGCCTTTGCCAATGGTAAACCAGCGGTTCTGCCGGGTAACACCAGGTCGGTCCTGTACATCGGCCTTACCTGCATTACCGCCGCGGCACATCTTGTTAATCAGCGACGATTTTCCGACATTGGGAATTCCAACTACCATTACGCGGATCGGGCGGCCTGTCATGCCTTTGGCTTCCCAACGGGCAATCTGCTCCTGCAAAACTTCCCGGATAGCGGGCATAAAATTATTAACGCCCTTTCCGGTTTTACAATCCAGTGCAATTGCCTTGATCCCCTTTTCCTTATAATAAGCAATCCAGCGGGCCGTTGCAGCACTGTCTGCCATATCGCTCTTGTTCATCAAAATCAAACGGGGTTTATTCCCAATCAGCTTGTCCAAAATCGGGTTACGGCTGCTCACCGGTATACGGGCATCGAGAATTTCTGCCACAATATCTACCATTTTCAGGCTTTTTTCAATCTGACGCTTGGTTCGGGTCATATGGCCCGGAAACCACTGTATACTCTGCGCTTCGCTCATGAATGTTTTCCTTTCGTCCAAAAAATACCAATTTATTGCACCATTCCAAAACGTTCAAATGGGAAGAAACGAAACGATGCCTTTCCCAACACCTTTTCTTCACTGACCATTCCTACTGCAGTATATCGGCTATCCTCTGAAACCGGGCGGTTATCACCCAGCACGAAAATATGCCCGTCCGGGACAGTTGTCGGAAACTGCACACGCTCCAAAGTCGTGTCGGTTTCATGGGTAATTCCGTTTTCAATGCCGAACTGGCTTTCATCCAGTGCTTCTCCATCTACATAGACGGTTCCGGTTTCAAAATCGATATCCACTTCTTGCCCTTCAGTCGCAATAACACGTTTAATAATCGGATCAGGAAGAACATCTACCAGTACCACTACATCTCCCTGCTCCAGCGGCTGGCCAAAAGTATTGGTGACCATCAGCTTGTCACCGCTGTAATAGTTGGGATACATGGAAGTACCGCTGACCGTGACGATACGGAAAATAAAAGTAAAAATCAGTACCACAGCAATTACTGCCGCAAGAATCTCAGCCACCCATTCATAACAGCTCGTGACTGAACGGCTTTGCTTCTCATCAATATAATATTTTTTTCTGCTATACTTGCGTTTTGCCATAAACCTCGTCCCTTCTAAAGCGGGCCGAGACGGCCCGAAAAGCCCTATTAAAGCAAAAAAGGGACAAATTTCTTGTCCCTTTTTGTTCGAGTATTTATCTGAGTTGCTCCTTAACCTTGGCGGCCTTACCAACGCGGTCACGCAGATAATAGAGCTTTGCTCTGCGGACGCGGCCCTTACGGACAACAGCAACATCCTTCACGTTGGGGGAGTGGACAGGGAAAACTCTCTCCACACCAACACCGTAGGAAACACGGCGAACGGTGAAAGTCTCAGCTACACCGCTGCCCTTGCGAGCGATCACAGTGCCCTCGAACATCTGGATTCTCTCTCTCTCGCCTTCACGAATGTTAACGCTCACACGAACGGTGTCGCCAATCTCGAAAGAAGGCAGGTTCTCTTTGACAGAATCCGCAGCAATC
>CAMLSX010000029.1 GCA_946484175.1 uncultured Clostridia bacterium | reverse complement strand
TTATCACTTCCTGCTCCCCCGGTTGGGTCAAGTTCTGCGAGCATTACTTCCCGGATCTGATCCCCAACCTGTCTACCTGTAAGAGCCCGCAGCAGATGACCGGTGCCCTCATCAAGACCTGGTACGCACAGAAGGAAGGCATCGATCCCAGTAAGATCGTGTCCGTTTCTATTATGCCCTGTACTGCCAAAAAGTTCGAGGTGGGCCGCGATGACCAGGCTGCTGCTGGTATGCCTGATGTAGATATCGCCCTCACTACCCGTGAACTGGCCCGCCTGATCAAGGGTGCACAGCTCAACTTTGCCCGCCTGCCTGACGAGCAGTTCGACGACGCCATGGGTGTTTCCACCGGTGCTGCTACTATCTTCGGCGCAACCGGCGGCGTAATGGAGGCTGCTCTGCGTACCGCTGCGGAAGTGCTGGAAGGCAAGCCGCTGGAGAAGGTAGAGTTCAGCGAGGTGCGCGGTACCGAAGGCTTCAAGGAGGCCACCTATAAAGTGGCTGGCATGGATGTGAAGGTTGCAGTCGTCAGCGGCCTGAACAACGCCAACGCCCTGCTGGAGAAAGTCCGCAGCGGCGAAGCCGATTACCAGTTCATCGAGGTCATGTGCTGCCCCGGCGGCTGTGTCAACGGCGGCGGTCAGCCCATCCAGCCTGCAACTGTGCGCAGCTTTACTGATCTCAAGGCTCTGCGTGCCAAGGCCCTGTACGATCAGGATGAGGCCATGCCGCTCCGCAAGAGCCATGAGAACCCCATCGTGAAGAAGTGCTACGAGGAGTTCCTGGGCGAGCCCGGCAGCCATAAGGCACACGAGATTCTGCATACCAGCTATGTAGCCAGAAAGAGATTCTGATTTTCAATAATAATCCCCGACTTTTTGATCATGAAGTGACTCCAAAAAGTCAGGAAATCAATCAGAAATAAAATAATTCAAGCAACCAAAAGGGCTTGTTGTCTGTGTATTGCGGGCGACAAGTCCTTTCGCTTTGCTTGAATTCTGGAGGATATTTTTTGCTATTCCTTTTAGCATAATAAACACCCCGATTATTACTCAGTGCGATATACTGAATAATAATCGGGGTGTATCTTAAATCGCAAACACTGCGGATTTTCTTTTTATGATGTGAAATTATTCTTTACTGGCCTTTCCCAGAGCAAATGCCTGCCGGTTCATATCCAGCATGGCAGCTTTACGGGCCGGGATGCATTTTTGCAGGCCAGCATCCAGGTTTTCCTCTGAGCAGAAGGGAATCTCTGCATACAGACGTCCCATCAAAATGATGTTTGCCAGACCTTTGAATCCATGCTCTTCTGCCATACGCGTTGCGGGGACGTAGCAAACCGTTACATCGGTACGGGTGACTTTCTTATCGATCAGGCTGCTGTCAATCAGCACCAGACCGCCCGGCTCGACTGCATCGATAAATTTATCCAGAGAAGGAAGGTTCATCGCCACCAGCACATTGGGCGTTACCACCAACGGAGAACCAATCGGCTCTTTGGAAATGCAGATGCTGCAATTGGCGGTACCGCCGCGCATCTCAGGGCCATAAGAAGGGAGCCAGGAAATTTCATGGCCTTCCTGCAAGCCCGCATAGGCCAGCACTTTTCCTGCAAACAGGATTCCCTGTCCGCCAAAACCGGCGAGGACGATATTCAGGTCTTTTTCCATGCTCATACCTCCTCCTTTGTTACATCTTTATAGACGCCCAGAGGATAGTAGGGCATCATATTGCTGCGCAGCCAGTCCAGCGCTTCTACGGGAGACAGTCCCCAGTTAGTGGGGCAGGTAGAAAGCACTTCTACGATGGAATACCCTCTTCCCTCGAGCTGGTTCTGGAACGCTTTTTTGATTGCTTTCTTTGCTTCGGCAATATGGCGCACGCTGTCAACCGTTACGCGCTGTGCCAGTGCCACGCCGTCCAGCGTTGCCAGCATTTCACAAACGCGGATAGGATAGCCCGCTGTTTTAATATCACGGCCATAAGGGGTAGTCTGGGTCACCTGTCCCGGAAGGGAAGTCGGAGCCATCTGACCGCCGGTCATGCCATAAATGGCGTTGTTCACAAAGATAACGGTGATATTTTCACCACGGGTAGCGGCATGAACGGTTTCTGCTGTACCGATAGCAGCCAGGTCACCGTCGCCCTGATAAGTAAAGACCACATTTTCAGGAATTGCACGCTTCAAGCCGGTTGCAACTGCCGGGGCACGGCCATGCGGTGCCTGTACCATGTCGCAGCCAAAATAATCATAGCTCATTACGGAACATCCAACAGAAGCCACGCCAACTGCACGGCCCTCGACGCCCAGTTCATCAATTGCCTCTGCTACCAGGCGATGGATAATGCCGTGGGTACATCCCGGACAGTAATGCATGGGAACATCCGTGATGGCCTTGGGCTTTTCAAATACGATACCCATTACCGGTCACCTCCCAAAATTTTCTCGATCTGCTCCAGCACCTCGCCGGGAGTAGGGATAATACCGCCGGTACGGCCATAGAAATGTACCGGCACAGAGCATTGTACAGCCAGTTTCACATCGTCCACCATCTGACCCATGCTCATTTCCACTGCCAAAAATGCTTTTGCAGTTTTGGCTGCTTTTGCGATAGCCTTTGTCGGGAAGGGCCACAGAGTGATGGGACGGATCAAACCGACTTTCAGACCCATTTCACGGGCTTTATTCACAGCACTGCGCGCAATACGGGAAGATGCGCCATAAGCTACCAGAACCAGATCGGCATCTTCTGTGCGATAGCACTCTGCACGCTGCTCTTTTTCTTCAATCACATGATACCGCTCATAACGTTCGCGGATTTTTTCTTCCAGCTTCTGGGGCTGGAGATACAGAGAATTGATAATATGATGTTCTCTTTTATTCTGATGTCCGTTGGCGGCCCACTCTTTTTCGGGCAATGCCTTGCCTTCTGATTCCGGCAGTGCCACCGGTTCCATCATCTGGCCCAGCATACCGTCTGCCAAGATCATAGCAGGCATACGGTACTTGTCTCCCAAATCGAAAGCATCAGAAACCAGGTCTACCATTTCCTGTACGGTAGAAGGAGCGAATACCATCATATGATAATCGCCATGGCCGCCGCCTTTGGTGGCCTGCCAATAGTCGGACTGTGCAGGCTGGATACCGCCCAAGCCAGGGCCGCCGCGCTGCACGTTGATAATCACAGCAGGCAAATCGCTGCCTGCAATGTAGGAAATACCCTCTGATTTGAGGCTGACTCCGGGAGAAGACGAGGAGGTCATCACCCGTGCACCGGCAGCCGAAGCGCCCAGCACCATATTGATAGCAGCTACTTCAGATTCTGCCTGCAAATAAGTGCCATCTACCTTGGGCATTCTTTTAGACATATACGCCGCCAATTCCGTCTGGGGCGTAATGGGATAGCCGAAGAAGAAGCGGCAACCGGCCTGAATTGCAGCTTCTGCCAAAGCCTCGTTGCCCTTCATCAATACCTTTTCCGGCATGTTTGTCATTCCTTTCGTTACTCTGTTTCAAACAGGGTGCTTTTTTACATTACCGTTCTACGGTGATCGCCATATCGGGACACATCATTGCGCAGGCGCAGCAGCCCACACATTCTTCCGGTTTCATCAACCGGGCCGGGTGATACCCCTTATTATTGGTCTTTTCCTTGACAAATCCAATAATCTTTTTGGGACAGGCATTGGCGCAGAGTCCGCAGCCTTTGCAGGTCTCCTCATTTACAATAATCCGTGCCATAAAACAGCACCTCCTTCCTTTTTGCGCTGCCTCCTTCCTTCTCTATTTCTGAAAGCAGGAAGCAGCGATTGACCGAAATTTCCGGCCTGTATATCTATCGGATCTGAATTTTTGTTACTCCCATGGAGAACGTACATACACTTTTACAGGATGCAGGTTTTCCACTTTTCCCTGTAATTCATTTTCCAGAAAATCCGGGACTGTAGTAAAACACAGCGGAAGCCCCAGCTTTTGGGCTGCTTCTTTGCCATATGGAACCGCTTCCAGAATCGATTCAGCCTGGGTCTCCTGTTTGAGATGGGAATTATTCACCACACCGGTTGCCTTTAATCGTGAGGCGAATTCAATCTCCCGCAAAAGCTCTACCGTATCTTCTGCTTCAATGGAGAGAGGGCGGTAGTGATTCACCACATAATACATTTCATAGGGACTTTTGCTGATCTCACGGGCAAACTGTCCCAATGCGGTTGCACCCACATCATCACCGCCCGCGTCGATAATAACCAGCCCATCTGACTCATCACTTAAAACACTGTGAATCGCCGGAGAAAGAGACGGGATATCCAAAGTAGAATTGGCATAGACGGGTGCAATCAAACGCACATGATGTTCTGAAAGAAGCTCTTCATATTCTGAAGAGCGGAAATAAGGATTCACTACATCCAAATCCACCAGTACGACCTGCTGCCCGTCTTTGGCGGCTTCTATGGCCAAGTTCAGGGAAAGATTGGTTTTACCACAACCATAATGGCCGCAGATGATGATAATTTTTTTCATGCTTTTCCCCCTTTGCGAGAGGTTCTGTTAAACAAAAAATAACAGCACAACCTTCCCGGCAAACACAGCCTTTTATTGCAAGAATAGAGGCTGTATTTTTATAGTATAGCACTGTTTTGCCGCAACTGCAAGAAAACCTTCCTCAAATTCCATATTTTTTATTGTCATACGCTAAAGATTGGAATATAAAGAAAAAAATTGCAATTTTATTTGTTTAATACGTCATATTTTTGTTTCCTGCTCTGCTATCGTTTATTTTTGAAAGGTAAAAAAGTTGTATTGTAATATATTTTGCGGTATACTGGGCATATCTGATTTATAGAACGGTTCTTAAAAAATATTATACTGCAGCGATGTCAAATTGATATGGCAGATATGTAAAAAAATTCAAAATCAGGAGAGGAAGAAAAACCGTGGAAAATTTACAGCCGAAAAAAATCGAAGATTCCGCTGCTGAAACCATCCAGCTGGTTTTGGCAGAACATTTAAACGGGTACGATCGCCTGTTTGGCGGGCAGCTGGTTGCCTGGATTGATATTCTGGCTGGTGTGGTAGCACGCCGCCATGCTGGAAAAAATGTCACTACCGCCTGCATTGACAATTTGCGATTTCGAAAAGCCGCCCACGCCAATGATATTGTTGTGATGCGCGGTCGTCTCACCCATGTAGGACGCACCTCGATGGAAGTTCGGGTGGATACCTACATTGAAGATATCACCGGCCTGCGGGAACAGATCAATACTGCTTATCTGGTGCTGGTAGCTCTGGATGAAAATGAACAGCCCTCCCCTGTTCCTCCATTGATTCTTGAAACCGAAGAGGATAAAATCGCCTGGGAGGCTGCGGAACGCCGTCAGGAACTGCGCCGCCAGCGCCGTATTGAACAGTTTTAATCTTTTTTGACAACTGGTTCAAAATCCGGACAGGCTTTTTGATTTACTGCAATCCGGGTTCCTTCCCCAATACGGTAATTGCGGCTGAAAAAGGCACCCTTTCTGCGGCAGAAGCAATAGGAATCCCTGCGATATTCACTGATTCGGTCATCTCGGAAAAACCAGCGGCAGTCACGGCAAAACATGAAGCAAAACCTCCTTGATTTGGAAAGATAGCAGGGGCTTTTCAGCTCCTGCTATTTTGATTGCTCAGTGGCGCTCGCGAAAATTTTTAGGGGAACTTCCCCGATATTGTTTGAACAGATTCGAAAAATAATGCGGGTCTTCATACCCCAACCGAAATGCAATTTCCTGTACTGTCAGCGTGGTATTATGCAGCATCGCACAGGCTGCCTCCATTTTCTGATGCAGAAAATAAGCATACGGCGTTTTGTGGTAATACTGTCGGAACAGCTTGATGGTATAATCCGGGGAACGTCCAATCAAACCCGCCAGTTCCTGAATGGTGATAATTTTGAAAAGGCTGCGGTCCAGATATTCTTTGACGATTCTGGCTTCTGCCGGTATGCCGTCTCCATCTTTGGCACTGCGATGCAGCAAACTGACAATTTCGTGAAAAAGCAGCGCACACCGGGAGAAAATCTCCTCCCGCTCCCCTTCTCCAAAAGCAATTCGGTTAAATTCCAGAAACAGCGGCTGCGCCTGCGGACAGCGAAACACATTTCTGCCTGAAAGTCGATAGGCATAGATCAGCTGTTCTGCAATTTCCCCGCGGATATTGAAAAAATGCTTTATCCACGGATTTTCTGCATTCGAAAAATAGCGGTGCTCTTCTCCGCGGGGCAGCAAATATACATCTCCGGCAGAAGCGGCCTGTGCAGGCTGTTTCCCTGCCTGTATCATCCCAGTCCCCTGTTCTACATATTCTACTACCATCACTTCGGCACATTTGCGATGAATCTGATAACTTCCGTCACAATAAGAAGTGCCGCACATCTCAATGGTAAACGGCTCGTCACCGCCTGGCGCTACAAAATATCGAATTTCCTCTCTCACTGATAATCCTCACCTTTTTTCGAGTAACCTCCATGTAATCCCGCTATATTCAATAGTATACTATACGTATCCACCAAAGGCCAGATGCTTTTGGAAAGAACCATAGTAAAGAGGGTTGTATTATGAAATTACGTCCACCCGCAGTCCCGCTGATCACCGTTGACCCCTATTTCAGTGTCTGGTCCCTGGCCGACCGTCTGACCGATACCGAAACCTGTCACTGGACTGAAAAACCGAACACTCTGATTGGCATCGCAGAAATTGACGGAACACCTTATCGTTTTATCGGTGCAGATAGTTCCATCCCCGCCATGGAACAGGTTTCTCTGGATGTCACAGCGCTGGAAACCGTTTACCGTTTTCGTGCAGGCGGCATCATCTTGACGGCATCTTTTATGACGTCCCTTTTCCCGGATGACTATGAACATCTCACCCGCCCGGTATCCTATCTGGAATTGTGCGCGGAAAGCGAAGATGCACAGCCGCATCATGTGCAGGCTTCCATCTCTGCTTCTGAAGAATTCTGTCTCGACTGCCGCAGGCAGATGGAAACGGAAACCACTCATTTTGCGCTGGGAACGGACATCTCCTGCGCTGGGATCGGCGGAAAGGAACAGGCGGTTCTTGCCAGAAAAGGCGATGATATCCGCATTGACTGGGGCCGGTTTTATCTGGCAGTTTGCGGCGGCAGCACAGACGAATTCCAGAAGAATGAAATGAAATTTCTTCGGGCTTCCGCCGTCCTTGACAAGCCCGCTCTGTTTGCCTTTGCATATGATGACATTGAAAGCATTACTTACTTTGGCCAGAATCTCCGTTCCTGGTGGAACCATAATGGAAAGACCATTGAGCAGACTCTGACGGAAGCTTTTGCAGATTATCCGGAGTGCCGGAAGCAGGCAGAAGAATTCAGCAGCCGCCTGTATCGTGAGGCGGAAGCCTGCGGCGGCGAAAAATACGCTGAGCTGCTGTCGCTGGCATATCGTCAGGTAATGGCTGCACACAAACTGGTTCTCGATACGGACGGAAAGCTTCTTTACATCTCCAAAGAGTGCTTCTCCAATGGCTGTGCTGCTACTGCTGACGTCAGCTATCCTTCAATTCCCCTGTATCTTTACTATAACCCCGAACTGATTAAGGGGATGATGCGCCCGATTTTCCGTTATGCCGCTTCACCTGCATGGCCGTTTGATTTCGCCCCGCACGATGCAGGCACCTATCCCATCCTGAACGGCCAGGTCTATTCTGGCGGTACCGACCCGAAAGACCAGATGCCTGTGGAAGAGTGCGGAAACATGCTCCTCATGGCGGCGGCTGTTTCGGTAGTCGAGCACGACGCTTCCTTTGCACAGGAAAATATGGAGCTGCTGGAAAAATGGGCTTCCTACCTGATGGAACACGGCGTAGACCCTGAAAACCAGCTGTGCACAGACGATTTTGCCGGCCATCTGGCTCATAACTGCAACCTGTCCCTGAAATCCATCATGGCACTGGAAGGCATGTCCCTGATCAAAAATCTGCTTGGAGAGGACGGAAGCGCTTTCCATCAGGCAGCGGTTGAAATGACACATTCATGGCTGAAAAATGCGGCCAACGGAGACGGAAGCTACCGTCTTGCCTTTGACCGTCCCGATACCTTCAGCATGAAATACAACGTCATCTGGGACAAGCTGTTCGAAACCGGGCTCTTCCCCAAAGAGGCTCTCGACTCAGAATTCGCCAGCTATCGCCGCCACTTCCAGCCATATGGCCTGCCGCTGGATAACCGCGAAACATATACCAAATCCGACTGGCTGGTGTGGACTGCCTGTTTCGCGCCGTCAAAGGAAGAATTTGAATCCTTCATCGCACCGCTGTGGAAGGCTTATCATGAATCTTCCTCCCGTGTGCCAATGACTGACTGGTACCAGACGACCGACGCCCGCCAGATGCAATTCCAGCACCGCACCGTGCAGGGCGGTTTGTTCCTCAAACTGCTGCTGGACAGTGGAAAATGCTCCGTAAAATAACATAGGCAAAAATAAACCAGCGCTTTTCTGCGGATTTTCTTCGGGAAAAGCGCTGGTTTTATTATGCAGCTGTTATTCGGTCATTTCTTCTCCATACAGGAACACTCGCAGCCGACGGGCATTTTCTTCTATGTCCGGCTGAAGCACCTGATTCCCGCTCACACCATTGAGCTCCACCTCTATCGACTCATACGTGCCTGCATCTGGGATATACATGGTTTCCACTTCATACTCTGAATACTGTACGGCCAAAAGCCCCAGCGAAAGAAGGTCTGTATAAGAAAGGTTTGTCGTCACATAGGGAAGATATCCCGACAGCGTCGTCAGCTTTTGAGAAACTGGAAGCTGCATAAAGGTGTCTATCATGCACAGCACCATCTGACGCTGCCGGCCGGTACGCCCAAAGTCACTATCCAGATTGCGGATTCTCGAAAAAAACAATGCTTCCTCCGCATTCAGATGCTGTACACCGGCTTGCAGCTCCCATCCCTTTTCTGCATTCATGAAGTCCGCTTCTTCCTGTGAGAGCTCTACATCTACACCGCCCATCTGCTCAATGATCTTTTCGAAGTTTTCAAAATCTGTCTGCATGTATTTGTCAATTTCCACACGGAAATAATTCTCAATGGTCTGCATGGTAAGAGCTGCCCCGCCATAAGCAAAAGCCGCGTTCAGCCTTTCATATCCCACCGTCGGGATATCCAGATACATATCCCTCAAAAACGATACCAACCGCAGTTTGCGATTGGTACGGTCAATGGAAACCAGCATCATCGTGTCTGAACGTCCGTTGGAACCATTCCGGTTTCGGTCTGCACCAATCAAAAGCAGGTTAAAAACATCTTTTCTGGAAGCAATTTCCCAATTGGGCGCATTTTCCGGCTGTTCTACATAAGATGAAGTATTTGCCGGCTGACGTTCCAACTGAAAATACAGCCATGCACTGTACCCGCCTACTGCCAATACCGCCAAAAGACACAGGATGAACAGGAAACGGAAAAAACGCCGAATTGGGCCGCGTTTTTTCCGTCCCGGCGGATTTCTGCTGTAAATATCGCGGTTAACATAATGATAGCAATCATAGTCTTCTTCGGACAGCATGTCCCGGTTTCGTCCTGCATAATCTGTATCTTGTTTTTTGGGTGCTCTTGCCATTTTCTGCCCCCACTTTCCTGTTGATTTTTATGCGCCGATTTTTGTGACGAATGATGCCCTTTATTGTAAAGAAAAGGGGAATTCTTGTCAACCGGTATCTGGGTAAAGGAATCGCAAAGAAAAGTCTAGATTCTTCTTATTTTATCCATAAAGATATGATATAGTATTGCCATTCTGCAAAAGGAGGGACTTCCATTGAAGAAATATAAAAACTCTGCTTCTTATACCAGTTCCCGCACACTTTTGGTGCGTATTGTCGCATTGGTCTGCGCCGGGCTGATCGCACTTTCTGCCCTATCTGCAATCTTTTTTGCATAAGGGCCACACCGCTGTAAATTCGTCTTTTTTCAAAAATAAAAAACTGCTATAATAGAGATAAATGAATTCTCAAACAAGAAAGAAGGAATCCCCGTGGAGTTATCTGATTTTTTCCCTTTTTGGGAACAATTGTCCCCGCAGGAACAAAAGCTTCTGGAAGAATCCGCCGTCCCCCGTACATATGAAAAAGGGGCCATTCTCCACGATGGGACACAGGACTGCACCGGCCTGCTGCTGCTGACGGATGGTCAGATGCGCGCGTACACAGTCACCGAAGAAGGCCGGGAACTGACGCTGTTTCGACTGCTGCCCGGGGAGATTTGCATGTTCTCCGGATATTGTGCAGTCAGCTCGATTCCTTTCCCAGTCACGGTAGAAGCTTGGGAACCTACACAGGTATTGGTGATCCCTTCCGCTGTTTATCGCCGATTGATGGATACTTCTCTGCCGGTAGCAAGGTTCACCAGCGAAATGATGGCCGCCCGTTTGAGCGAAATGATGTGGCTGATGGATCAAATTCTCAGCAAAGGGATGGATTCCCGGCTTGCTGCATTGCTTCTGGAAGAATGTGGGATTGCAAACTCCAAGACCCTTCACACTACACACGACCAGCTGGCCCGCCAGCTCAGCTCTGCACGGGAAGTGATCTCCCGGATGCTGAAATATTTTCAGACAGAAAAACTGGTATCCCTTTCCCGCGGAACCATCACCATTCTGGACGAAAAGGCTCTGGAAATGCTGTCTCAAGGAAGTCAACGGCCCCATTCAAAATAATTTTTGTAAATGTGATACAGTCACGGAAATCCTCCTCAAAATGGGGTATCCTATAGACACGGAAAGTAAAAACGCTTCCAAAACAAAACCGTCAATTATTGATTTCAGTCATATTATGATCGCATTGAAAGGAGTTTTGAACATGTCTGCTACCCCCATCACTCAAAATACATTTAAATCTGAAGTGCTCGATTCCAAACTGCCCGTGCTGGTAGATTTCTGGGCTCCCTGGTGCGGCCCCTGCCGTATGCTTTCTCCCGTCATTGACCAGATCGCCGACGAGAACCCCGGTTCCCTGAAAGTCGCAAAAGTCAACGTAGACGAGGAAAACGCGCTGGCCAGCCAGTTCGGTGTGATGAGTATTCCCATGCTGGTACTCATCAAAGATGGCAAGGTAATCGATACCTCCCTGGGCGCCAAGCCCAAGGCTGCTGTGGAAAAGTGGCTCACCTCTCACATTTCCCTGTAATGACCCGACACCGGGCCGGTACGCCCGGCCTGGTGTTTTTTGTTAAGGAGGAGGAACCTTCATGGATGCAAAACTTTATGACAGTGTTATTATCGGCGGCGGCCCCGGAGGTTATACCGCTGCATTATATAATGCCCGTGCCGGCCTCTCCACTGTGGTGATTGAAAAACTCTCTCCCGGTGGACAGATGGCTACCACCGACCAGGTGGACAATTACCCCGGTTTTCCCGAAGGGGTCAACGGCTTTGAACTGGCCATGAAAATGCAGGAAAGCGCCCAGCGATTCGGTGCAGAGACCCACTATGGCGAAGCGGTAAAGCTGGAGCTGACTTCTTCCCCGAAACGTATTGTCACCGACAGCGAGGAATTTCTGGCCAAGACGGTCATCCTTTCCACTGGCGCTTCTCCCAGGGAACTGGGGCTTGCTGGGGAACAGGAGCTGCGTGGAAAAGGGGTTTCCTACTGCGCTACCTGTGACGGAATGTTCTATAAAGACAAAACCGTCGTGATTGCAGGGGGCGGCAACACTGCGGCAGCAGATGCTTTGTATCTTTCCAAAATCTGCAAAAAAGTCTATTTAGTCCACCGGCGTGATACGCTCAGGGCCAGCCGGGTGTATCTGGAACCCTTGAAGAGCCGGGAAAACATCGAGTTTGTGTGGGATTCGGAGCTCACGGCGCTGCATCACGAAGAAACCCTTACCGGCGTGACCGTCCGGAATAAAAAGACCGGAGCGGAGCAGACTGTATCCTGTGACGGTCTATTTGTGGCGGTGGGCAATGTGCCCAACTCCCAGCTGTTCGCCGGTCAGGTGAACCTGACGGAAAGCGGCTATGTGGACGCCGACGAAACCACCCGCACCAACCTTCCCGGCGTGTTCGCCATTGGGGATGTGCGCAATAAGCCCCTGCGGCAGATTATCACCGCCGCATCGGACGGAGCGGTGGCTTCCCAGTTTGCCGAAGAGTATGTTTCCCTGAATCAATAATTCTTTACCAGAATTTTACCTTTGATATTTCCGAAAAAGAATCCACTCTCTTTCTTTTCAATGCTACACTGAAGGCAAAATAGAAGGAGGGATTCCTGTGAAATATCTGACAAAAGACACCCGCCGAAAGCTCATTAGCTACTGCTTGCGTCTCCTGCCTTCCCTTGGCTGTTTCTGCGCTAACATCCTGATGATGGTATTGGCTGTTAAAATCGGCCATGGAGCAATTAATCCCTTTTTCACCACCAATATTCTGATGGTTTTTGCAACGGGACTTCTAGTTCCCCGCCGTGAGGAGGAATCCCTTCCAAAATGGGTGAAAATTCTGGCATCTATCGCAATTGCTTTGGGTGTACTGTTATTTTTAATTGATCTGTTGGTATATTATAAAAAATTCCCCGGCCTTTACTAGTCGGTAAGAAAGGAAAATGTGACATGATTACCGCAACTGACAACCGCAAAGTCGTTTTGATCGGCACCGGCATGGTGGGCATGAGCTATGCCTACGCCCTTTTGAACCAGAATTCCTGTGATGAGTTGGTGCTCATCGACCTGGACAAAGAGCGGGCCCGGGGCGAAGCCATGGACCTGAATCACGGTCTGGCTTTCTCCGCTTCCCATATGAAAATCCGCGCCGGAGAGTATTCCGACTGCGCCAACGCTGATATCGTAGTCATCTGTGCCGGTGTGGCGCAGAAGCCCGGTGAATCCCGGTTGGATTTGCTGAACCGCAACACCGAAGTATTCCGCTCCATTATCGGCCCGGTGACGGAATCTGGATTCAACGGCATCTTCCTGGTAGCCACCAACCCGGTGGACATCATGACCCGCATCACCTGCGCCCTGTCCGGCTTTAATCCCCGCCGGGTCATCGGTACCGGTACTGCGCTGGACACCGCCCGTCTGCGTTATCTGCTGGGAGAATACTTCTCTGTTGACCCCCGCAACATGCATGCCTATGTCATCGGCGAACACGGGGACAGCGAATTTGTGCCGTGGTCTCAGGCCATGCTGGCTACCCGCCCCATTCTGGAAATCTGCGAGGCTTCCGGAAATGGCTGCTGCCAGGAGGACTTGGACAAAATCAGCGAGGAAGTCCGCACGGCTGCCCAGCAGATTATCAAGGCCAAGCGCGCCACCTATTACGGCATTGGCATGGCGATGGTGCGCATCACCAAGGCAATTTTCGGTAACGAAAGCAGCGTGCTTACCGTCTCCACCATGCTCCGCGGTGAATATGGTCAGCATGGCGTATTTGCCGGTGTTCCCTGTATCGTAGGCCGCAACGGTGTGCGCCGTGTGCTCCCGCTCAACCTTTCCCCTGAGGAAACAGAAAAATTCAACCGTTCCTGCGAGACACTGGAAAACAGCTATCGCGAACTGAACCTGTTATAAATTCATATTTCCCGACTGAATCCCCTTTCCCCCGGAGAGACCTCTGTTTCTCCGGGGGATTTTTGCGAATTTTCCCATTCTGTAAAGCGACGGAAAAACACAGGGAATGCAAAATATTTTCCACACCGAATGCTTTTTCAGCGGAAAAACGGGGATTTCATCGGACAAAACCATTGATGCCGCTGCTGTTTTTGACAAAATAACAGCGCCTTTCAATAGTACAATACTATACACAGCTATGGTTCATCACGGCGGGAAATGCCGGAACCGGATGCCGGATATGGAAAATACAAGAATTGGAAGGTGTGGTGTTGTTTTGTGAGTGCATTGGCAGCAATACGGCGAAGGGTATTTCGCTGGAAAGAATCACCGGTGATATTGGAGCTGGTTGGCATCATCAGCTGTTTCCTGACCGGGCTGTTATTTTCCCGCGCGTTTGCGTTTGGAAAATATGCCCCATTTGGGATTGCAGTTGCTGCATCAGCCCCTTATCACTATATGTGGGCGGCAGCAGCCGGGGCGATGATGGGATACTTGCTTCCTTCTCCCATTCTCGTTCCCGTCCGCTATCTGACCTGTGTCCTGGCTGCGGCAGCTATCCGCTGGACATTACATGATCTGCATCGTATCAGCCGCAGCCAGTTTACCGGGCCTTTGGCGGCATTGGGGCCAACCTTGGCGACCGGTGCTGCTATGGTCGCGATTAACGGTTCTATGCCGCATACTGCGGCTTTATATGCTGCGGAAGCACTTCTGGCGGGAGGATGCTGCTGGTTTTTCCAGCGCGTATGGAATCTTCCCGGAGAAGGCGGCCTTCGCAGCCTGACAGAGCCTGATCTGGCCGGGGTAACAATTTTTTTATGTGTACTGGCATTATCATTTTCCGAAGTGACCATTCTCGGGGTTTCCATCGGCCGAATTGCCGCTGCTTTGTTTGTTCTGTATGCCGGAAGATACGGTGGAATTTCGGCTGGCGCAGTAGCTGGAATTGCTGCCGGCGCGATGCTGGGGCTTTCTTCTGTGGGGCTTTCCCCGCTCTCCGGCTCCTATGCGCTGGGCGGATTGATGGCGGGCATTTTCTCCCCGTTCGGCAAACTGGCTTCTGCCGCCGCATTTGTCATTTCCAATGCGGCGGCAAGTCTTCAGGCAGGCAGCAGCCACTCTCTCACCGGACTGTATGAAACTGCTGCGGCTTCGGTATTTTTTGTCGCCCTGCCTGCCGGCGGACGCTTGGCTGCGCTTTTCTCTTCCCCAGGCGAAACACTTCGCAGCAGTGGGCTTCGGAAAAGCATTGTTATGCGTCTGGAAAAAGCTTCTCAGGCCCTTTCGGGTGTATCCCGTTCTGTAGACAGCATCTCTCAAAAACTTGCCGCCATGTTTACCCCCGATATTGACGGCGTATATGCCAAAGCCGCTTCTAAAACCTGTCACGGCTGCGGCTTACGCCCCTACTGTTGGGAAAAAGAATATCGGCAAACCATTGAAGCGCTCGAAAGTATGACCGATTCTCTGCGGCGAAACGGAGAACTGGGACGCCATGAGGTGTCTTCCCGATTGCAGGATCGCTGTGCACGTTTGCCCGACTTGATTAAAAATATCAACAGTGCTTATCAGGAATTTCTGGCACGGGATGCGGCTGAACTGCGGGCCAGGCAGGTGCGCGAGGTTGCCGTCAGCCAATTTGGAATTGCCGCACGCCTTTTAAAAGATTTTGCGGCAGAAACGGAAGAATTTGACCGATTCGATTATGACGCTGCTCAACGCACCAGCGAAGTACTGCGGCAGGCCGGAATTCTGCCTTTGGAAGTCTGCTGCCGTATCGACCGTTTTGACCGCATGAATATCGAAGCGGAAACCGCCCGAGGTGACCGTTCTCATCTCAACAAAGGAACACTTACCCGTGAAATTTCGCGGGCGTGCGGGCGCGATCTTGCTCCGCCAGCCATTACCATGACCGCTGACAAGTGCCAGATTACCATGTGTGAGCGTCCAGCTTATAAGATGCACTGTGGAGCCGCACAGCATATCTGTGGCGGTGGCTCCCTTTGCGGGGACAGTTATTCCGCCTTTACAGACGACTTCGGCCATCAAATCGCCATCATCAGCGATGGGATGGGGACTGGTGGGCGGGCTGCTGTAGACGGTGCCATGGCCTCTGGAATTCTGGAAAGCCTGTTGAAGTCCGGAATCAGCTATACTTGCGCTGTACAATTGGTCAATGCTGCTTTGCTTGCCAAATCTGGTGACGAATCGCTTGCCACGCTGGATGTTGTCTGTGTAGATTTATATACCGCCACTGCCTCTTTTTATAAGGCGGGTGCGCCAGTCAGCTTTGTTCGTCACAATGGGCATGTGCAAGAGGTCGAGGCCCCTTCCTTCCCCGTTGGAATTCTAGGAGAGGCAGAATTTGCCAAGGCAGAAGTAGAACTGGAACCGGGCGATTTGCTGGTACTGGTCTCTGACGGTGTAACGGCCTGCGAATGTAGCTGGGTACGCGAAATGATGGAAGAATGGCCTGGTGGAGACCCCGGTATGCTGGCCAAACGGATGGTAGAAAAAGCACGAACATCCCGCTCTGACCAACACGACGACGACATCACCGTAGTTGCATTGGTTCTGGAAAGCCGCAGCGGGGTTATACCGCGAGCAGAAGCCTCTTGATCTTTCGTTCAATCTCCGTAGTTTTTCTTGCATCCCAGCCGGTATCCCTGTATAATAAATATAGAAATAGATACCGGGAAAAGATTCGGGATCGTGAAAGGAAGGATCACCATGCAGGTACAACAGCTTTCAGTCTTTGTAGAAAATAAATCGGGCCGGCTGGCCGAAATTACAGAGGCCATTGCAAAAGCGGGCGTCGATATCCGGGCATTGACCATCGCGGATACCCGTGATTTTGGCATCCTGCGCCTGATCGTGGACAAGCCTCAAACCGCCGAAGATGTTTTAAAAGAAGCTGGTATGACGGTTTCCATCACCAGTGTGATCATGATGGGCCTCAGTGACCGGCCCGGCGAGTTTGCCAAGGCCATGCGGATTCTGGCAGACAACCACATCAGCGTGGAATATATGTATGCTTTCGTCAGCAAAGACAGCGGCAAAGCTTCCATTATCATCCGTACTGATGAAATTGAACGCGGCATTGAGATCTTAAAAAACAACGGTGTCACCATCCTCACACAGGAAGATATCGGCTGATTGAAAACACAGAAAACCGGGAGATACTTGTTACTGGTATCTCCCGGTTTTTCTATTGGTCTGTCCAGTCGTTTGGCAGAACCAACACCGCCTGGCTTCCCATATCCATATATCTGCTTTCCAGCAGTTCCCGTTCTATGTGTACCTCTCCATTGCTGTCATAAGGATCAAGACAGATATATTCATCCTCTGTACGCCCAATCAAAACCATACAATGTTCATTTCGAGGCCATTTGAATTCTGATCCATCCGGTAGTATCCACTCTGTTCCTGGAGTGGTTTCCAACATATTAATCGTACACCAGACTAAAATCGGAATTTCCCGAAGGACATATCGCCCATATAGTTCTTCCAAAGAAGCTCCCTCAATCACTTCAGCATGTAAATTTTTATCAACAGTCGGCACCAAATCGGCAATGACAGGCGCAAAACAGCCAAATCCGCTGCTGTCAAAAGGCGAACCCACAAACAAATCTTTGGGATGTGGGCCATATAAAAGTCCGTCTTCTTTCCAACGAAGTTCCCCACAGGGCAGTTCTTCTGCCAAGGTTACCGCGTCCATTTCGACTCCCCAATACTGCATCACCATTGCTGTACTGGTGACTTCACAGCCGGTAGGTAAAATGCCTTCCTGTGAAAAATAGGGGACATCTAATGTTATGTCCCGATCCGGCAGAGTATCGATGGGAACATACGGTTTATCCAAACTCCTCTTTGTTTTTTCAACTTTGTCAGGGACAGCTTTCTCTTCCATAGGAATTTCAGAATCTACCGGAGCAATTGCCGGGGTAACTCTTGCAAAGGGAACAAAAACACCACAAAATATTGCAAATAAACAAATCAGGAAGAATGCTGCTTCTTTTTTATACTTCCGTTTCTCTTGCATAAAATATCACCCTCGGTAGGATTTTATGATATTTTATCAATAGTTTGTTTCAATTTATAATCATAATTGTATCAAAGTTGCATCATATGCGTCGTAATTTATATTTTTCAGATGCTTTAACCAACTGAATCAATTATCCTTGTGCTTGGAGTAAGAAATCAGTTGAAAAAATAAGCTGCATTTGCTATCATAAAAATAAATGTTGCTATCTTTAATGTGGGAGGTTTCTTATTATGGCTTTTTTGCAGGTAAATCTGATGTCAAAATCTCTGATGCGCACCGTTCCAGTCAATGTGATTCTTCCTGTAGATAAAATGACTTTTCCTGGAATGCCGGTACGGGAGGATAAGCCTTATAAAACGCTGTATTTGCTGCATGGCGTTTTCGGAAATTACACGGACTGGGTATGTGGAACCAGGATTCAGCGTTTTGCAGAGGAACACGATCTGGCAGTGGTAATGCCTTCTGGCGAAAACGCCTTCTATGTAGATCAGCCTGACGGCCACCACAGATACGGTGAATTCGTTGGCCAGGAACTTGTAGAGTTGACTCGCAAAATGTTCCCGCTTTCTCACAAGAGAGAGGATACATTTATCGGCGGCTTATCTATGGGCGGATATGGAGCATTGCGCAATGGCCTGAAATATAGCGATACCTTTGGATACATTGCCGCGCTTTCCAGTGCAATTCATCTGGAAGAAATCGCCTCGAGAACTTCGGATGACTGCTTCTTTTTGGACAGCAAAAGTTATGCGGAATCTTGTTTTGGAGATCTGAGCAAGCTTTTGGAAAGCGACAAAAACCCGCGCTGCTTAATCAAGCAATTAAAAGCCGCTGGCAAAGAAATTCCCAAAATTTATATGGCTTGCGGTGAATCTGACAGCTTACTTCAAGCTAACCAAGATATGGTGAAATTTTTGAAAGAAGAAAATGTTGATGTAACCTTTGAAATGGGGCCTGGCGGCCACGAATGGGACTTCTGGGACACTTATATTCAAAAAGCAATTGATTGGCTTCCCACTGAACAAAACGGCTTGGGCATCAACAGCGGAAATGTAGGAATTTAAAATCTTTTTTCACAGAATATTTTGATTTTGAAAAAGCACTCGCAAAAAACGAGTGCTTTTCTTTTTACTTCCACAAAAAAAGACCCCCAGACAAAAGATCTGGGGGACTGGTGGGCCATCAGGGACTCGAACCCGGGA
>CAMLSX010000028.1 GCA_946484175.1 uncultured Clostridia bacterium | reverse complement strand
CCACCGCGCTTGTAAATTCCCTGCGGGAATTTGTGCGCGGCGGTTCAGTCAGCTCGCTATGGCGAAGCGGGATTGTGGATTTTCTGTTAAATTTCGGAACTTACCAGCAGAAAAGCGACTTTTCATTGCCGTTAAAGCGGGAGTGTGCTATAATTTCCTAGATAAACCGTGATATTCTGCTTTGTTTGAAGCAGGCCGCAGTTTGATTCTCAGAAAGGAGCAATGAGATTGACAAGATTTTTCGGACGTATCTGGCAGTATATCAAGGATATGGACAAATTCCTGTTCTTGTTGATTGTTGTCATTTCAACATACAGCCTTCTGCTGTTGAAAAGTGTTTCCCGTGCGTCGGAGTCCAACTACTTCAAAACGCAGCTGGTCGCAATTGTTCTGGGGTTGGTAGGAGCGTGGATTCTCACGTTGATTGACTATAATGCAATCGCCAGTTTCTGGTATGTGGTGGCGGGGTTCAGTATATTCTTAATGATCTATACGCTTTTGTTCGGTATCTCGATTCAAAACGATGACGGCGTAAACGCGAAAGCGTGGATCAGTTTGGGCTTTACCACGTTCCAGAGTTCCGAGCTGGTAAAAATTGCGTTTATGATTACCTTTGCAAAGCATCTCACTGTTTTAAAGGAACGGGATTTGATTCGCCAGTTCATTCATGTCGCGCTGTTAGGCGTTCATGCGCTGATTCCCATGGGCTTGTGCGTATTGCAGGGCGATACCGGCGCCGCTGTGATTTTCTTCTGCATGTTTTTGGCAATGTCTTTTATTGCAGGCGTGCAGCTGCGGTATTTTGCCGGGCTGTTCGGCGCTATTATAGTAGCAGCACCGCTGGCGTGGAAATATTTTCTGGAAGAATACCAGAAAAAGCGCTTTACTGCAGTGTATAATCTCGATGACCCGCTGGTAGCACGCGGCGATGGCTATCAGCAGTATCAGGGACGCATCTCCATCGGTTCCGGCCAGATGTGGGGACGCGGCCTGTTTGAAGGCCCCCGCGTAGAGAGCAACCGTGTTACTTTCCAGCAGAGTGACTTTGTTTTCTCTGTAGCAGGGGAGGAGCTCGGTTTTGTTGGCTGCATGCTGCTCATTGCGCTGCTGGTGCTTCTGCTGCTTCGAACCATTCACGATGCCCGTGTATCGCGTGACCCACTGGGAACTTTTATTTGTGCCGGATTTTTCGGCATGATCGCTTCTCAGGCGATTTTCAATATCGGAATGTGCCTGGCGATTCTGCCGGTTATGGGTGTTACGCTGCCGTTTTTCAGCGCCGGTGGTTCTTCTGCTGCGTGCCTGTATTTTGGGTATGGGCTGGTACAGAATGTCTATTTGCATCACCGAGAGGTGGACGGCTTTACTTTGCGGCGAAGTCGGTAGTATCACAAAAATTTCTTGAACAGGAGTGGCTCCCGGCCGCTCCTGTTTTTTTGTGGGCCTTTCTGCGGTGCTTCAATCTTCTTGCTCCGTGGTCACCAGTTCACGTGGCACCGCCTTCGACCGCCACTGAGCTATGCTCACTCTCTGCTTATTTGATTTCCTGTTCCAATTCGTCAAATTCTGGTGTAGAAAAGAATTCTCCCAAAGTGATTTCTAAGCCATCACAGAGCTTTTTGATGGTGATAATCTTTGGATTCATACTTTTACCATATAAAATATTCTTTACGCTGGATGGCGGCAGACCACACACATTTGCTAAATGATTAATCGTTATATTTCGTTCTCCGCATAGTTGTAAAATCCGATTGCGCACAGCCGTAACAGTATCCATAAAATTCCTCGATTCCCTATGAATTTGTCATTATGATAGAGAAATCAGATAGACAATATAGGCTATGCATGATACTATTAGGCTATACATAGCCTAATAGAGGGGATTTTATCATGGATAAACGTCAAAAAACCTGCTGCTTCACCGGTCATCGGGAGATTCCCGCGCATTTGTATTCCGCTCTCACAAACGCTTTGGAAGAAACCCTTCGCGAACTGATTCGGCAAGGCGTGCTGTACTATGGAGCAGGTGGAGCCTTGGGATTCGATACACTGGCCGCGCACACTGTACTTCGCTTACGGGAAGAAAGCCCCCAGATTCGCCTGATTCTGGTTCTTCCATGTCCCCAACAGGATAAGTATTGGAATTTACAGGATCAAAAAATTTACCGCGATATCATGAGTCATGCTGACAAAGTGGTCTTTCTCTCACCAAACTATACGCGTGGCTGTATGCATCGGCGGAATCGACATCTGGTGGATAACAGCAGTATTTGTGTGGCTTATTGCATCAAACCCAGCGGCGGAACCGCCTATACGGTAGCTTATGCCAAACAAAAAGGCCTGTCTGTCATCAATCTGGCAGGCAGGTTTTCTCTGAATTAAAAGCAACCACTTAGCAGGGAAATTTGGGGACAAAATTTAAATGAAAAAATTGTCATTTTGCTATTGACTTTTTAAAAATTCCTGATATAATAAATAACGCTGACTCGATGCGGTATTGTGTAATGGTAGCACGGCAGACTCTGACTCTGTTTGTCTGGGTTCAAATCCTAGTACCGCAGCCAAAAATCCGATCGCATTTGCGACCGGATTTTTTTGTTTTATGTAAAAAATAGCCCCTGTGAGAAACGCTTGCATCAGCGTGTTCCCACAGGGGCTGTTCTGTTTTGTGGTTACTGGAACTGCGAGCGGTACAGTCCGGCATAAATTCCGCCGCGCTGCATCAGCTCTTCGTGCGTTCCCTGTTCCATAATGTCGCCCTTTTGTACCACCAGAATTTCATCGGCGTTCTGTATGGTAGAAAGGCGGTGCGCAATGACAAAGCACGTCTTGTCTTTCATCAGGCTGCGCATGGCTGCCTGAATCTGCTGCTCGGTGCGGGTGTCTACGTTAGAAGTGGCCTCGTCCAGAATCAGCATTTTGGCATCTGACAGCATGGCGCGGGCAATGGTCAGCATCTGCTTTTGCCCCTGAGAAATGTTCATGCCGTCTTCGTTGATAATCGTGTCATAGCCGTCGGGCAGCTGCGTGATGTACCGGTGAATGCGCGCCGCTTTTGCCGCTTCCATCACTTCTTCCCGAGTTGCTTCCGGCCGGCTGAAAGCAATATTTTCATAAATCGTGCCGTGGAACAACCAGGTGTCCTGCAATACCATCGTATAAGCGGCCCGCAGGCTCTTTCGCGTGATTTCCCGGCTGTCGTGCCCGTCCATCAGGATTCTGCCGGACTGCGGGTCATAGAAGCGCATCAGCAGGTTGATGATGGTGGTTTTGCCTGCACCGGTAGGGCCTACGATTGCCACCAGGCTGCCCGGCTTTGCGTGCAGGTTCAGGTTGTGAATGATGATTTTCTCCGGGTCATATCCAAAACGGATGTGCTCCATGCGCACATCTCCGGCGGTTTCGGGGAGCGAAATCGCCCCGGGTGCATCGGCGGGCTCCGGTTCTTCGTCAATCAGCCGCAAAACGCGTTCTGCGGCGGCGCAGGCCGATTGCAGCTCGCTGATGATATTGGCCATCTCGTTGATGGGGCCGGAAAACTTGCGGGAATACAGCACAAAAGAGGAAAGGTTGCCGGGGGTCAGGCTTCCCGCCAGGTACAGCAGCGCGCCGAATACGCTGATCAGTGCCAGCGACAGGTTGTTGATAAAGTTGACAGAAGGGCCGACCATGCTGCCGTAATAATCGGCTTCATAATAGGCTTGCACAGCCTCTTCATTTTTTTCATCAAAGCGGCCAATCATGGTTTCTTCTTGATGATACGCCTTGGTGGTCTTCTGCCCGGAGATGATCTCCTCCACAAAGCCATTCAGCTCGCCCAGCTTGGCGGAACGCTTGCGGAACAGGGGGCGTACACGCCCGGTCATATACTTGGTGAAGAAGATGGAAATCGGGATGGTCACAGCAAACACCAGTACCAGCGGCGGTGAAATCAGCAGCATCATCACCAGCGAACCGACGACAGTAATGGCGCTGGTGGCGATTTGCAGCAGGTCGTTGGAAAGAGAAGCGTTGACCGTGTCGATATCATACGAAATCCGGCTGATAATATCGCCGGTCTGGTGGCTGTCAAAAAAGCGCACCGGCAGCTCTACCAGCTTGTCGAACAGGTCTTTGCGCATCTGATAAACGACTTTTTGACTCAGCTTGACCATCAGCACAGAAAGTACATATGACAAAGCGGAAGAGATGATATAAAACAGCAGCATCAGCGCACAGTAATAAAAGACCATGGGGAAGTTGGCCTGCCCGGCGTCGATGCCGATATAGTCAATCGCTTTACCGGAAAGCATGGGCCCCAGCAGCGCCAGCAGGTTGCTGGTAAAGGTCAGCAGCAGCGCTGCCACAATCATCCACTTATGCTGAAAGAGATATCCCCATAACCGTATCAGAACTTTTTTGCGGTTTTGCGGCTTTGGCGCGGCAATGCCAACAGGTGGTTTCCTCATCCAAAATCGCCTCCCATCTGTGATTCGCTGATTTCACGGTACAGCGGGCAGCTTTCCATCAGCTGCTCGTGTGTACCATAGCCCAGTTCTTTTCCGTCTTCCAGCACCAGGATGTGGTCGGCGTGCAGGATCGAACTGACACGTTGGGCGATAACGATGGTAGTTACATCGCTGTATTCCTGTCCCAATGCTTTCCGCAGGGCAGCATCGGTGCGGTAATCCAGCGCACTGGAAGAGTCATCCAGAATCAAAATTTCAGAATAGCCGGCCAGCGCACGCGCCAGCAGCACGCGCTGTTTTTGGCCGCCGCTCAGGTTGGTGCCGCGCGGGGTGAGCATGTGCTGAAAGCCGTCCGGCAGGCCCTCGATAAACTCTGTGGCCTGTGCGCACCGCGCCGCCTGTACAATCCTTTCGTGCGGAAGATGCCTTCCGAAATCAATGTTGGCTTCAATTGTGTCGGCAAAAAGCACGTCATTCTGGAACACCACGCCGAATTTGGTGTGCAGCTCTTCCGGCGGGATGGATTCCACCGGCCTGCCTCCAATGCGGATGCTGCCGGAATCCCGCTCATACAAGCGCATCAGCAGGGCAGAAATCGTGCTTTTGCCGCTGCCGGTTCCGCCGATAATGCCCAGCGTTTCGCCTTTTTTCAGCTTGAAGGAAATATGGGAGATATCGTCGCCCTTTTTCTGGTAGGAGAAACAGACGTCATCGAATACCACATGCTCTTCCTCTGAAACGGCGGGCGATTCCACCACGGTCAAATCCTTACGGGTATACAGCACTTCACAGATACGGGCAGCAGAAGCGCTGCCGCGGGAATACATCACGAACAGCCGGGTGATGGAGAGCATCGCGTTCAGGATGATGGTGAAATAGCTCAGGAAAGCGATGATTGCGCCTACCTGTGTCACACCGCTGTTCACCCGGTATGCGCCTACCACCACGACCAGCGTCAGGCCGGTGTTCAAAAACAGATTCATCAGGGGATTGGTGATGCCCATGGTGATGGAAGCGCGGGTCTCACGCCGCACCACCTCGGAATTGACCTCGGCAAAATGCTGTTTTTCCTGTTCAGTGCGCGAGAGGGCCTTGATGACCCGGATACCGGAAATGTTTTCACGCACAGTGCGCACCATGGTATCCACGCCTCTTTGCAGATGCGTGTACATCGGCACGCCCTTGCGGGTAACCAGCCACACCATCACGCCGATAAAGGGCATCACGGCAATCATGACCAGCGTGAGGATCGGCTCCATGCTCATGGTGACGAACACGCCGCCCACCAGCAGGATGGGCGCACGGACGCCGAGGCGCTGCATCATGCCGATTACCTGGTTGACGTTATAGGTGTCGGTCGTCAGGCGCGATTCCAGCGACGGGATGGAAAAATAGTCGATCTGCCGGCTGGAAAGGGAAGAAATCTTGCTGAAAAGGTCGTGACGTATGGCCCGGGTGGTCTCTCTGGCCACCGCAGAAGCCATGCGGTTGGCGACGATGTTGTTTACCAGTGCAATCACGGAGCACAACAGCATAGCGGCGCCCCACCAGTACACCATAGCGATATTTTTGGTTGGGACGACATCATCGATGATATACGAAAGAATCATCGGAATCAGCAGTTCCACCACAGTTCCGGTGAATTTAAAGAAGAACCCGCCCGCCATGCGCGGAAAGTGGGGCTTCAGATATCGAAAAACCTCCCTCATCCGGCGTCGCCTCCTTTTTCACCGCCGCGCAGAGAACGCTGTGCGGCTTCGGCAGCGCGCGAAGTGATAAGCTCCAGCAAGGAAATGAGCTGCGCCTGTTCTTCCTCCGAAAAACCTTCCAGCAGGCACTGGTTCCATTCGCCCATCACCGCACGCACATGCGGCAGCAGCTCTTTCATTTTTTCTGTGGGAAATACCCGCAGCACGCGCCTGTCATCTGGGTCGGGCGAGCGGGTTAGATACCCGCCGGCTTCCAGAGAGGCCAGCTGCCGCGCAACATTGCTCTTGTTGACGCAGATTTCCCGCGTCAGTTCTTCCTGCGTGATGCCGGGGTTCTGGCAGATATGCAGGATATACGGGTGCTGGCAGTGGTTGATGCCGTATTCCCGCAGGCGGCTGTTGTATACAATCGCGTTGCTGCGGTGAATACGGTTGATGTACTTCATAATTCCCCTCAAAACAGTTCCTCCTCTCCCTATTGTTGCGAACGCAACGGTTACATTTATAGGTATAACCTATTTTACAGAAAATGTCAAGAGAGAGGCGCGAAAACAATATTCACAATGGATAAATTGTGGAAGAACCGGCACAATAAAATGAAAGATAGATACGGGAGGTGCTGCAATATGCAGGAAGAAAAGTTGCAGAACGGACAGTTTTCCACTTCGTTGCTGGAAAATCTGGTGGTGTTCCGGCGGGAATTCCAGGACAGCATCGACTTTGTCCAGCGTGAATTCCGCATCGGGGAAACAGCAGCAGCCATTCTCTCCATTGAAGGGCTGATTGATAAACGATTGATTGCACAGGGGATTTTGAAGCCGATTCTGGACGCGCCGATTTTGCAATTGGACGGCGATTCCAAGCTGCGGTATATCCGTGACCACGCGTTGGCCACTTCTGACCAGATACAGGTTGGCAGCTTTGAAGAAGCGCTCGATAAACTGATGTCCGGCTTTGCCGTGCTGGCGGTGGACGGGTGCAATTTTATGATTGCATTCGGCGTACAGGGGTTCAGCTTCCGCTCGATTCAGGAGCCTTCCAACGAAAAAGCGCAGCGCGGCTCGCGCGAAGGGTTTGTCGAGCCGCTGCAAATCAATATTTCCATGATCCGCCGCCGGATGAAGACCCCGCAGCTGATGTTTGAACGGCTGATTCTGGGCAGTGACAGCCATACCGCCGTAGCGCTGTGTTATCTGCGGGGAACCGTTTCCCCCGAGATTGTACAGCGTGTACGGCGGGCACTGCGCAGCGCACAGTTAGAAAGCGTGATGGCGGCCGGATATCTGATTCCCTTTTTGGAGCAGGGCGGCATTTTCAGCAGTGTGGGCTTGTCTGAGCGTCCCGATACGGTTTGCGGAAAAATTTCCGAGGGGCGCATAGCGATTCTGGTGGACGGCACCCCCAATGTCCTGCTGGTGCCGTACCTGTTCACCGAGAATTTTCAGAGCTTTGACGATTACGCCAACCGGCCTTTTTACGCTGCTTTTATCCGGTGGCTGAAATATCTGGCTTTTACCATCGCGGTGTTCCTGCCGGGGTTTTTCGTCGCGATCGGAACCTTCCACCCCGAACTTTTGCCCGAAACACTGTTGATTAAAATTTCGCAGGCCGAAGCCAGCACGCCATTCCCGTTAATGGCAGAGGCGATTATTCTGCATTTCATGTATGAAATCATGCGTGAAGCCGGGCTGCGCGTGCCCGAAACACTGACCCATGCCGTCAGTATCGTGGGCGCGCTGGTTATTGGTGAAACCGCCGTCAATGCGGGACTGATCGGCGGGCCTACACTGCTGGTAATCGCCATGACCGCTATTGCCGGGTATGTGGTGCCGAAGCTGTATGAACCGATTGCCATTCTGCGCCTGCTGCTGATTATTGTGGGCGGGATTCTGGGAATCTGGGGAATTTTGCTGTGCACTGGCGCGGTGCTGCTGAATATCTGTTCCGAAAGCGCATACCGTGTGCCGTTTACTGCGCCGCTTTCTCCGTTCCAGCTGCGCGATATGCGCGATGTGCTGATCCGCGCCAGCTGGAAGGTGCTGGGCAAAGACCGTGAATTGATTCAAAATATGCCGGGCAGCGGCGTGAGAAGGGGGAAGAAGCATTGAGACAGGATGGAAAAATCAGCGCAGGGCAGCTGCTGATGTTGGCTTTCCTCACCCGCATTATCATCATGATCAGTGTTGATTCCCAGCTTGCCGGAGGCAAAAACCTGCTCGACCTCTCCCTGTCTGCAGTGTGTTATCTGGGGTTGAGCCTGGTGCTGATTCTGCCTGCATGGATGCTGCACAAGCGGTACCCTGAGCTGGATTTACTGGACGCGGCTTCTTATGGGCTGGGAAAAGCGGGGCAAATCACGGCGCTTTTGTATGCAGCCTACTTCCTGTTTATGAACAGCTATTTTCTCACGCTGTTTGAGCAGTTTATGGAAGAAGAGGTAAATCCCCGGCTGCCGGTATGGCTGGTTTCGGCGGCAGTGCTGGCGGTCGCCTGCTACGGTGCATTTTTGGGGCTGGAATCCATTGCCAGAACGGCTGGTTTTCTGTTCTTGCTGGCCTGTGCGGGGATATTGTTTTTGCTGGTATCGCTCAACAGCGAACTGCGGTCAGAGAATTTTACACCGCTGTTATATGATGGCGCGGGGCAAACCGTACAGGGAACGCTGCTCTTTCTTTCGCGCAGTACCTTTTACAGCGTGCTGCCTATTTTGCTTCCAAAGACTACCGGAAGCGTGCGGCTGAAATATCTTTTGTGGAATGTGGGGCTGACGCTGTTCTTTATCGTGCTGATTGTAACCGTTTGCGGAACCCTGGGGCCGATGGCCGGTATCAAGGCGTTTCCGGTGTATACCATGTCTTCGCTGGCGCAGTCGGGGCCGTTCCAGCGGCTGGACGCTGTGTATATCGGCATCTGGATGATGGGGCTGTTTTTGACGCTTGCACTGGATTTGTATCTGGTGTGCGTCTGTATTTCCCATGTTTTCGGCAAAACGGCCGGCCGGATTTCCATCCTTGCAGGAGCGCTGGCACTGGTGGTCAGCACCAATACCATTTTTCAGACAGAAGCCGTGCAGCTTTCGGTTTTCCGCCTGGAATTTATCCTGATTGCCACCCTGCTCACGGGCCTGGTGATTCCCTGTGTGATTCTGGCGGCAGTGCGGAGAAAGGGGAAACAGCATGGACAATAAAAAACGGTATTTTCTGGCCTCGGCAGGCATTGGAATTCTGGCGGTTGTGCTGCTGACAGCTTCCAATATCATGGGCGGCCAGATTCAGCTGAACCAGCGGATGCTGATTCAGGGAATCGGCGTAGACGCCCGGGAAGACGGCGTCCTGGTGTCGGTACACATCAGCGAGCCGCTGGAAGAGGGCAAAGTCCTGCTGGAACAGGCAGAGGGTGACACCGTGCTCTCCGCGCTGGATAATTTGGTGCAGCGCACAGGAAAGGTGCCGCTGTATTCCCATAATCTGGTGGTGGTGTTTGGAGAAGAGTGTGCACGCACAGGGCTTGACCGGTATCTGGATTTTTTCGTCCGGTACTATGAAACGCGCCCTTCTGTCAGCCTGTTTCTGGCAGAGGGGGAAGCCCGCGAGATTTTTGAGTTTCAAAAAGAGGAGCAGTATCTGGACGACGAAATACTGGTGCGCATTAGCGAAAGCGGAAAAGAAAATGGCTGGATGGTGCAGACGCGCGTAATCGATTTTGTCAACCAGCAATACGGGGAAGGGAGCTCCCCTTATCTTCCAGTACTTTCTATACAGGACGACACGCTGGAAGCCACCGGCACTGCCGTGTTTCAAAACGACGTATCTTGCGGCACGCTTTCATCAGAAGAAAGCCGGGTGCTGCTGCTTTTGACAAAGCCTCTAAGCGGGGGACAGATTGTCACGGAACTTCCGGAAACGGGGAAAATCACGCTCAGTATCCGCAGCGGAAGCTCGTATATCCAGTCGGAAATCAAGGATGGCGTGCCGTTTTTTACAATCAATGTATCTTTTACCTTGTCTGTCAGTTCCATGGAAAAGGGTGTGACCGAGGAAGAACCTCTTTTACAGACGCTTTCTTCCCAGCTGGAAGAAGAAATCCGGGGACAGATTGAAAAAGTGCTGCAAAAAACATTGCAGCAGCTGCATACAGACCCGGTCGGGTTTGGGCGCTTGCTGATGCAGCAGCAGACCGCGTGGTGGAAAGCACACCGGGAAAATTGGGAAGACTGGATGGAAAAAGCCCAATTTTCTATCCAGACACAGGCAGAAGTCGGACGGATTGAAACGGAGTTTTTCCCGGCGGGGTAAAAAAGAGCTTTTTGAAATGATTCTGGACGAATATAGGGGAATCTGCTATAATAAAACCGATTCAAAAGCCAACAAGATTGTGGGCGCATAGCATGCGCCCCTACATATAAATTTTAAAATTGGTTGAAACTTGTAGGAGCGGTGATCAGCCGCCCGAAATAATTTGCTCCGTGGTCACCAGTTCACACGGCGCCGCCTTCGACCGCCACTGAGCTTTGCTCATTCTGGCGTGTCGCGGTGTAAGCCGCGGGGGTCAAGGGGTGTTGTTTGCCAGTGGCAAACGTTGAACACCGACCGAGCCGGCAGGCGAGACTGGTGTAACCCCTTGCCAGTCTTTGCATACTTTCTTCTGGGAAGAAAGTATGAGCCCGTCGCGGCTTGAGCGACAAAACTGTTGTTTTATCAAATTCGGGAATACCATTGCTTGCAATGGTATTCTTCGCATCACTTGAGCGACAGCTAAATATTCAATGTGTTTCAATTCAAAATTTTGAATTCGAAAGGAGGAGAACAGCCATCAAACGTATCGTATCCTGTTGCATGTTGCTGCTGTTGTTTTGCCTTCTTACGGGATGTCAGGAGATTGACCCCCGCACGATTTATACACAGGCACAGAAAAAAACGTCCGCCCTTTCCAGCGGGGAAAGAACGATTCAGCTGGAACTGGTAATAGACCCCGAGGGAAGCGCCAAAACCTATTCCTGGGATATGACAGCCAGATTTTTGCGCGAAGAAAAACAGACCAAGCTGGCCATTGAATCGGAAAATACGTTTCCGGAAAGAAGCTTTTCTTCCCAGTCGCTTTATGACGGTTCAACTCTCTACATCAACGATAACGGCCAGAAATACCGGGCACAGATGGAATATTCCGTTTTGCAGCAGCGCATTTCGAGGGTGTATCCCAGCCTGGAGATTTCGGTTTCACAAATGAAAGAACTTACCTCGAAAACCAGGGACGGCGGTCAGGAATTCCAGTTTGCGATTTCTGCCGGAAATGTGGAGTCACTGCGCGATTTTGTGATGAGCCAGATCGAAAACTTTTCAACGGATATCCCAACGGAATTTACAGTGGAAAAGTCCGAGGGCATGGTCTGGGTCAATCAGGATGGTTATATTGCTTCCACCACACTTCAGATTCCCTGTGCCGTGCTGTACCATGGGGAAGAGCTCGAAGCCGAGATGACCTATCAGGAAGAGCTGGTTTCTCCGGGACAGCAGGTGAAAATTGAAATGACCAATCCCGAAGAATACCCCGAGGTGACGATGTGGGATCTTCCCTGGTAAATAATTTCATAAATTCGAGGGCTTTTGAGGGGAAAACCAGATGTAGGCTTCCCCTCAAAATTTGTTTATCGAGAAGTCTGTCTGTACCTTTTGAAGGAATTTGTGTTATAATAAGCCTGCAATTGGTTGCGGCCAGAATGATACATAGTAGAAAGCGGATGATACAGATGAATAGCAGAACAAAATTGGATTTTGAAAGAGCGGCCGCTCTGTTCTGGGCGCTGGGAGGAGAAATCCCGCACGATCCAGGTTTGGAACGCACCGCTTCTGAAAAAGTAAAGGAATGGAACAGCCGGGAAAAAACGCTTCGCCGCGCCGCAGAGCTGTGCGGGGAAGGCGACACCCCGCAACAGAAATACCTGCTCACAAAGCTTTACAGCTGGATGGGAGCAGAGCATGCAGAAAAGACCATCCTGTTTGCGTCGGCGTATCTTTCCGGCGAACCGTGGAGCAAACTGTCCCGAGCAATGGTGCGGCAGGAGGGAATTTTGGTAAATCAAGAGATTGCAGCGCGCGCATCGATTTTTTCAGACCTTGCTCTGGCGCAGATGCAGCGGGGAGAATCTTCCCCTGCGCTTGCCAATTATTCCGAAGCGTACCGGCTCGAGCCGTATAACGCCATGTATCCGGTGAAAATCGCCGACCTTCTGGCGCTGACGCGCGGCGTGGAGGAAGCGCTGGAATATTTGCGCAACCAAAAATCTTCGGCCTATTACCGCCCGGTGCGCTATACCGACGAGCGGGGAGTACGCCGTGAAAACGATACCTTCCGGCAGCTTCTGGATGCACATATCCGCAAAATGGAAGCCAGAAAGGCTGCCCTGGAACAATCTATCAGATAAAGGAGAACACTTTTGAAAACAGAAAGAATGTACCCTGCGGTACAGATTACCAAAAAGGGAGAAATCAGCCTGCGCTCCGGCCACCCGTGGGTATATGAGGCAGAGATTACCGGCATTGAAAAGCCCGAAAAGCTGACAGATGGCTGCCTGACAGACGTATTGAGCAGCAAAGGGCGTTATCTGGGAACCGGTTTTTATAACCATCATTCCAAAATCCGCGTGCGCGTGATTTCCAATAATACGAACGATACCTTTGACGAGGCGTTTTTCGAGCGCCGTTTGCGTCATGCGTGGGAATACCGCAAAACCGTGATGGGGGAAGACGTTTCCTGCTGCCGATTGATTTTTGGGGAAGCCGACCATTTTCCCGGCCTTACGGTAGACCGGTTTCAGGATATCCTGGTAACGCAGACCCTTTCGCTGGGAATGGAACAGCGGAAACAGATGCTCTTCCCGGCGCTGTTCCGCATGCTGCGGGAGGACGGGCAGGATATCCGCGGCATTTACGAGCGCAATGACGTCGCTATCCGCAAGCTGGAAGGGCTGGAAGAGGGAAAGGGCTTTTTCCCGCTGGATGGCGTGCCCACCCCGGAGAGTACCGTCACGGAAATCACCGAAAACGGCATCCGGTATGGGGTTGACTTTGAAAACGGTCAGAAAACCGGATTCTTCCTCGACCAGAAATACAACCGCCGTGCAGCGGCGCGGCTGGCTCCGGGCAAACGGGTGCTGGACTGCTTTACGCATACCGGCTCTTTCGCCCTGAATGCAGCGCAGGCCGGCGCGGAGCATGTGTGCGCGGTGGATATTTCCGCCGATGCCGTGCAGATGGCGGAATCAAATGCTCGCCGTAATGGGCTGGAGGGCCGCATGAGCTTCCGGCAGGCAGATGTGTTTGACCTGTTGCCGCAGCTTGCACATGAGCCGGGCGCGAATTTTGATTACATCATCCTGGACCCGCCGGCCTTTACCAAATCCCGCCAGACGGTTTCCAGCGCAGCGCGCGGGTATAAAGAAATCAACCTGCGCGCCATGAAGCTGCTGCCCCGCGGCGGATATCTGGCCACCTGCTCATGCTCTCACTTCATGACCGAGAAGCTTTTCTGCGATATGCTGCGCAGTGCAGCGTTTGATGCCAATGTTTCCCTGCGTCAAATTGAAGCCCGCCAGCAGGCGCCCGATCATCCCATTTTGTGGAACGTCCCCGAGACCAATTACCTGAAGTTCTATCTGTTCCAGGTAGTGTGATGCATAAAAACAGGGCCTCTGAAAAAAGAGGCCCTGTTTTTTATATAAATCAAGATTCTCTCAAAAGTATCGCACTCAAATCCGCCGTTTACACAAGCGGTCGAAGGCAGTGCCGCGTGAACTGGTGACCACGGAGCAGATTATTTCGGGACACCCGTTGCGAGCTAAATGAACCGCCGCGCACAAATTCCCCGCAGGGGAATTTACAAGCGCGGCAGGTTCCGCGTCGCTTCCTGCATCGGAACTTCGTGGAAGATCGCAAAGGAACCAAGGCGGTTCCTTTGCCGCTTCTTTGCGCCCCTTTCTTCTCGCAGAAGAAAGGGCAATCCCCTGCTCTCGCCGAGGCGGCGGGAAACTCCCTCAGTCTGCTTCGCAGACAGCTCCCTCAGGGAGGGAGCCATAGGCCCCCTTGACCCCCCGCAGTTTACACCGCGACACGCCAAAGTGAGCAAAGCTCAGTGGCGGTCGAAGGCAGTGCCGCGTGAATTGGTGACGATGGTGCGAACTGAAAAGTATCGCACCCAAAGCTACCGTTTACACAAAACGTCGTGGCCTCCCTCTAAGAGGGAGGTGGCACGCGTCAGCGTGACGGAGGGAGTATACTGCTTCTTTGCGTCCCTTTCTTCTCGCAGAAGAAAGGGCAACTTCCCGCCCTCGCCGGAACAGCGAAGAAATATTTCGTGCGATTGTCAACCGCCCTTGAGCTTCATTCCCCTTGTGGGAACAGGCTTTCAACCGTCCTGTCGCAGCCAGCAGGGGAATAGGTAAAACGATCCATATGGCGCTCGGTGAAAAAGTATGTCGGCGGGTCAGGGCGGTAGTCGTATTCGAATGTTTCAATGATAATCAGTTTAATTTTCATTCGGCTGGGGACAATGCTTTTAATGAATACGCTGGCCTGCTGCCCGGGGCTTACCCCGTCTTTAGGCTCTGCCAGCCCAGCCAGATTGGGCGCCAGCTCTACAAAAATCCCATACGGCTCTACGCTTCGCACGATCCCCGCAACCGTTTCGCCGGGGGCAAAGGCGGCCGCGTTTTCCTCCCAGGTGCCCAAAAGCTCTTTGTGCGAAAGCGTGATGCGCCGGTTCTCGGTCGATTTCACCACCGCGCGGATATCCATCCCCACGGTAAAGCGCTCGCGCGGGTGGTCAATGCGCGAAACGGAGATGGAGTCAATGGGCAAAAGCGAAACCACGCCGCAGCCGATGTCAGCAAATGCGCCGAAGGATTCCAGATGGGTGATGCGCGCATCTACCACGTCGCCCGGGTGCAGGTGAGAAATAAATTCCTCCATACACCGTTCCTGCGCTTTTCGCCGGGAGAGCAGGGCGATGGGGGTTCCGTTTTCGTCGCGCGTGATTTCGGTTACCACAAAGCATACCGGGCGGTTGACGCGCGAAATCATGGCGATATCCCGTACAGTTCCTTCCCGGATGCCGATGGCTCCTTCCTCCCGCGGGATAATGCCGCGTATCCCGTGCAAATCTACAATCAGATTGTGCGCGCTGTCGCAGATCAGGGCCCGTGCCTCCAGAATTCTGCCTTCCCGGCAGGCGTCGAGAAGGGCGCCGGGGGTCAGTATGGCGTTTTTGTTTTCCTGTGTATCGATGAGCCAGCCTTCGGGAACATAATTCATATTGTATGCATTCCTTTCTGATAACGTTTGCAGCCGGAACAGGCGCGCTGCGCTTTGCCTCCCTGCTTTTCAAACATATGCGCACGTTCTCAGAAAGATGATGCCTGCGTAGAAAAAGGGCTTGCATCTGCACGGCATTTCCTCTAGAATAAAGATACTGTCCTAAAATTGCTGTTTTACATTTTGTATTGAAAGGATGTTACCATGATGAAAAAAAGATATGCCGCAATGGCATTGGCTGCGGCCTGCCTGCTCACGGCTTTTTCCGGGTGTGATTCTCAGCCCAAGGAAAACCCCGCGGTCATAACTACAGCGCTTTCTTCCGGCACAGGAGAAAGCACCGGCAAAGAAACCGTCAATATGGACCAGTTCCCGGAAGGAACGGACGAGGGAACCGAAATCGGCTATCAGCTGGAGCTGCCCGAAGAGGGGGAAGAGATTGCGGTGATGACCACCAGCATGGGAGAAATCCGCATCCGCCTTTTTCCCGAAGCAGCGCCCAAAACCGTGTATAACTTCAAAAAGCTGGCACAGCAGGGATATTATGACGGCCTGACCTTCCACCGCGTGATTGAAGATTTCATGATTCAGGGCGGTGACCCCGAAGGCACCGGCGCCGGCGGCGAGAGTATCTGGGGCGAGGATTTTGAAGATGAATTCAGCAAAAACCTGCTGAACCTGCGCGGTTCGCTGGCAATGGCCAATTCCGGCAGCAACACCAACGGCAGCCAGTTCTTCATCAACCAGGCCGGGCCTGTCGATGCCAGCACCTGGGACACGATGAAGGGGAACTATGACCAGATCAAAGATATGAGCGATGAAGAGAAGCAGTATGTGCAGAGCTATTATGGCTATACGTTTATGAACACCGATCTGCTCACCGACGAGTACAAGAAGATTTACGAAGAGCAGGGTGGCAACCCCTCTCTGGACGGCGCATACAACGCCTTTGACCCCCAGCGCGGCCACACAGTGTTTGGGCAGGTGTTTGAAGGGATGGACATAGTTGATAAGATTGCAGCGGTCAAAACAGACAGCTCCAATAATAAACCCAAAGAAGACGTTATCATCGAAAAAGTCGAGATCGTACAGTACAAGAAATAAAACAAAGAACCCCGGAGGAACCGCCGATACAGCGGATTCCCCGGGGTTTTCTGCTTGATTGGCAAAGAGCGTACTTGTTTTGGGGGCTTCTCGCGCCCTTACCCCCTCGCTAAAGGGGGGTGCCTTTTTGCTCGCGCTGCCTTTGGCAGCTCTTGCATTTTGGGGGCTTCTCGCCCCCTTGCCCCCTCGCCAAAGGGGCTAAAGTCTCGCCTGCCGGCTCGGTCGGCGCCTTATTGTGTGCCACTGGCACACGGCGCCCCTTTGGAATCCGTATGCTCGCTCCGCGCCGGAAAAGGGACTGTTTTTGTTTATGCAAATGCTTTGTTGTAGATCTCCGTCAGCTTCTCGTGCTGTTCGCCGACGATCATGCTCACATAATTGCCGCTCTGCTCTACGCTGCACTTCTTGATGATGGCGTACTGCTCGGGCAGGTAGTCTTTGTTCTGTGCCAGCTTGGATTCCATGCGCTTGTCCAGCTGCTCTTTGACGGTCTTGGCGGCGTCGGCGTCTGTTGCTTCGATCAGCACCACTTCTTCGCACTTGATGCCGGAAGCGTCTACCAGCGCTGCAAACTGCTTCACGTCGTCTGCTTCGATGCCGTAATTGCTCTTGAGTCCGCCTTCGTCCAGCTCGATCACATCGCTGAACCCGACTTCGCTTTTCATTGTCTCCAGAACCTTGGGCAGGTCGGCGCTCTTGTTGGAATTATCCTGGCTGCACCCAGCCATGGTGATTGCCAGAACCAGTACTGTGAGTAAAGACAAAACCTTTTTCATGCTTTCCATTTCCTTTCATAACATTTTTTGTATTTCTTCCTGTGGTGTTTCGATCCTGCAAACCGACTGCACCTGCCAGGGGCGCAGCCGCTTTCTGCACAGATGCAGCTGCCAGATTTCACCCGCTATGCGGACAAAGCACTCGGCTTTTCCCTCTGAAAACCACCCGCAGGGCAAAGAAGCCCGGCCGAAAGCGTCTTCCAGCTCAAAACGTCCGCCATGTCGCTGGGAAAATTCCGGTGCATGATAGACATATTGCAGCGCAGCCTCCAAATACCCGTCCGGCTCAAAAACCGGATGTCCGGCACGCTGCCCGGCTGCGCGGCGGCTGCGGCCCTGTGAAAAGCTGCCGGAGAGTTCCGCAGGCCTTCCGCTTAGCAGCGACAGAATCAGGGGAGCCAAACCGGTGCTCTTCATCAGAAGCTGCTGGCATTCTTCAGCAGATAGTCAATCCATGCTTCCGCACCGGCGTCGGTAAAGTGGATGCCCATATCTTCGGGGTCGCTGCAATATTCGGGGATCAGGTTGCCGTTTTCGTCCTTCATGACAGAAGCGACGTCGGCAAAATGATAGCCCTTTTCTTCTGCCAGCTTTTTCAGCTCGGCATTGTATTTTTCAATGTTTTCGTTGTTCAGGTTCTTCAGCTGGGTAGATTCCAGCATGGGGGTCATGGACTGGAGGTAAATCTCCGCGTCGGGGGACTTTTCGAGAATCCGGTCAATCAGGGTCTGCATGTTCTTGACGGAATCTTCAATGCCATATAGGCCGATGTCGTTCATACCCAGCATGATAAACACCTTTTTGGCGCCGTTGGCCTTCACACCGTCTTCAATCAGCATCTTTTCGCCCTGATAAACGGGATGTACGGAATCGTCGGTAATTTCATTCAGTGCGTTGCCGCTTCCCAGGCTGCCGGAGGTGAGGAACTGCGCTTTTCCCAGCACGCCGCTGTGGCCCTGGCAATAATAGTACAGGCGCAGCGAAACCGAATCGCCGATAAAGACCGCGTCGTCATAAAATTCGGTCCCAACCGGCTGGGCAGTCGTTTCGGCCGCAGAAGACTCCTGTGCCTCAGAGCTTTCTGTTTTGGAAGAGGAGTCTTCACTGCTCTGTGCAGAAGTATCGGAAGAGGCGGTATCAGCCCCGGTGCTCTGGGTAGAAGCATCGGAAGAGGCGGTATCAGCCCCGGTGCTCTGGCTGCCGGAATCTTCGGTGCTGCAGGCCGTAAACAGCATCAGGCATGCGGCAAGCAGGGCAGCAATTTTTGTCAGCTTTTTCATAAATCAACAACCTTTCTGATAATCAGGCAAAATCAAATAAACTGTAGCGGCAATCCCCGGCGCAGCAGGCGTTTTTCTGGTGAATTCCAGAACATTATAGCATTTTCTGCCCGTCATGACAATGCTTTTTCCGAAAACTACGCCTGAAAGCCCGAGGGCTTCTGCTGCCGTTCGCGTTCCAGATTTTTCATCTGGCGCACATCCCTGCCGGCGAACATCACGCGCTGGTATCCACCAATCATACGCGAAACCATGCGCTCCCCATAGCGCTCCAGCAGCTCCTTCATCGAGAGGTTGGTGCTGATGATGGTGGGCTTTTCGGCCATCAGGCGGGTATTGATGATGTTATACAGCGCCGCCGTCACAAACGTGGTGGAAAACTCCGTCCCCAAATCGTCCAGAATCAGCAGGTCACAGTTCAGCAGGAGCTGGTTGGTGTCCCCGTCCGAGCGCCCAAAGCGTTCTTTTTCCAGTTCGGTGGCGAAATTCTGCACGGAACCATAGACCACGCCGTACCCTTTTTGAATCACCTCACGCGCAATGGAGAGGGAAAGGTGCGTTTTGCCCAGCCCGGTCCTTCCCTGAAACAGCAGGCTGTTGGAATGTGCCTGGAAATTCGCCGCATAGTTTTTGCAGCCTTCCAGCACGGCCTTCATGTGGCTGCGCGGCGACACGCCGCCGGATTCCTGCCGGTCGGAATAATAGCGCAGGTCGAACTGTTCAAAGCCCGAAAGCGTCAGCGGCGTCATCTCGTTCAGGCGGCGGTAGGCTTCCTGCCGCAGCAGCGATTTTAAACAGCTGCACATCCGGCCGTCGATATAGCCGGTATCGCCGCATTGTCCGCACCGGTATTTCGGCTCCAGGGCGTCTTTTTCCAGCCCGGCCTTCAGCAGCAGTTCTTCCCGCTCCTTTTGCAGCGCGAGGCTTTTCTCTTTCAGCTCGCTCAGGGCCTGTGCGGTGTTTTTTCCGCCGAAAACAGCCCTGGCTGTGGAAGACGCCACCGAAGCCAGCTCGTGCTGGATTTCTTTTGCACGGGGGCAGAGCAGATAAAACGCCGACCGCCGCTGTTCAGCTTCCTGCTCGGCATGGTTTTTCCTCTGCCGCAGTACGGCCATCGCGGAATCATACACTTCACGGCTGTATCCCATCGCGTTTACTCCTTTCCAAAGTATCCCCAGCGGCTGGTGCGCTCATACTCATCCAAATCAAAACTGGTCTCTTTTTCTGCCTGGCGCGAAGCTGCCCGCTCACTCTGGGCGTCCATCGCCTGCTGGGGGGTGCGGATTCCCGCCTTGTGCCAGCGCTCCAGAATCCGGTTGATATAGCTCAGGTTCATGCGGCCGGTGGAATCAACGCACCGGTCATAGGCTTCGCGCAGCATTTCTTCCCCAAAGCCCCATTCTACCAGCCAGCGGCGGGCAAACTGTTCTTCCCGCGTACTGGGAGAACGCCTCGGGATGCGCAGCGCGGATTCTACCCGGCGCCACGCCTGCTCGTTTTCTTTCAGCTGGCGCAGCTTCTGCTCGGCGGCTTCGTGGCTGAATATGCCGTCTGACGCCCAGCCTTTGGCGACCGCCTCGATATAGTTGGTGTTGTCGCGCCCTTTATCCTTGACGTATTGCAGCAGCATCACGATGACATCCACGGGCAGGCCGTAATCATCGTGAATGAAAAGCAAACTGGAAGAAAGGCCGGGGGAAATGGGCCTTCCCAAAATCAGCTGGGCTTCCTGCATCAAAAAGCTGATCTCCTGCGATTCATTGATGCGCTGTGACACAAATATGCCGTCCGGCTTGGGAATCCGGCGCGGCATCTTTTTCTCTGCGGGCTTATTTTCGGGCTGGGATTCCGGCTGCGCTTCCGGCGCGGGCATAGACGACACCAGCCGGGGCGCTTCCTGTCGGGCAGTTTCTTCCTGCACAGGCTGCCGGGGCGCGGGGCTTTCACTTTTCGCTTCCGATTCCATCCCGGCGGGGGAAAGCTGTTCCCCGCAAACGCGCAGAAGCCCGGTTTCTACCCAATACTGCATGGCGTCGCGGGTATCGGCGGGGCTGGCCCCCACCGCCGCTGCCAGTGTTTCAACGGTGATTTCTTCCCCTGCGTGGCGAAGCGTCCACAGCAGCACCTTGAGCTGCACCGCCCCCGCCAGACGCATATGGGTATCTACCAGAGAGGAAGGAACTGCAAACACCGAGTTCCATTCTCCCAGATTCATCTGATATGACATTCTCCTGACCATTCCTTTCCTGCAAAGACCACGCTGCCCTTCTCTCTAAAACCTCCGGCAATTCCCGGCAGAAGGGCCTGTTTCGAATGTTCTCATTATATCACAGCTTGTCCAGTGTGGGAATGGTACAAAGTGACAGAAAAGCCATATTTCCTGCCCGATTAAAAGCGGAGCTTGAGCTCTCTGATATGTACCCCCTTTACTGGACACCCAGTAGAGGGGGTATTATGATGCGGTAC
>CAMLSX010000027.1 GCA_946484175.1 uncultured Clostridia bacterium | reverse complement strand
GTGATAGGCAATCTCCATCAGCACGGCTGGAGCATTGGTTTTGGTCAGTTCTACCAGCTTTGTAGTGGGTACTGCACGTACCTTTTCGGGCAAGGGGTAGATCTTTTTGAAATTTTGAGCCAGTGTTTCGGCAGCACGCCGCCCGATTGTACTTGCGGCATAATAATACACGTCGCTGCCCCGCAGTTTTCCTGCCAGTGATTCCGGCGCGGCGTTGGAATGAAGCGCCAGATGCAAATCATAATACCCCTGGTTCGATTCGCGGATGGCCTCCCCCAGCGTCATACCAATTCGGTTGCGTGTAAAGCGAATTCCGCTGGCGCGCAGATAGGGCTCCATGGCATCTGCAATTTCATTCATAACGGTCTGTTCATCGCTGCCATTGACATACTTGTTGAAGGGCTGCAAAGAGGGGCTGAGATAAATATTCGGCATAGGATAACCGCCTTTCCATTGAATGTATAGAATATTTTGTCGGCAAACTTCTGCACGGACTTACTGAAAACGCTGGGAAAACCACGCTTCTGCTGAACAGCCGTGCTGACGAAGGTACCTTCCCAAAATCAGATGTTCATCGTCCTTGTGAATGGTATTCATCCGGCTCTCACAGGTAAATACCCCACGAAATCCCATATCCCAGATGATTTCTTCCGCTCCATCAGAAATTGCTCCAAACGGGAAGACAAATACCGTTGGTGTATATCCGGTTTCTTCTTCAAAGCGCTCCTGTAATTTACCTATATCCTTTTGCAGCAGCTGGCGGTATTGCTCCATACTCTCGCTGCGCAGTTTGCCGGCTCCCAGCCTTCCGCCTCGATTCCCGTGAAGGTCATAGCTGTGGTTCTGAAATTCCACCAACCCGGAATCCATCATTTGCTGAATTTGCGGCCACGTGACGTGAGAATAATTGGCGTGGTCGTCATTGGCACCGGTAAATTTATCGGTACAGCTTCCAATCGGTGCAATGATGATTTTCATTCCGTATTTTTTGGTGAGTGGCCACGCATACAGGTAATTGTTGTAGTAACCGTCGTCAAAGGTCAGCAAAATCGGCTTTTCGGGCAGCTCCCCTTCCCCATCCTGCCAGCGGAAGAGGTCGGCCATATGTATCGGTGTATAACCGTTTTTTTGCAGATACTTCAAATCCTGCTCGAATTCATCGGGCGAGATCACATATTTCCCCTGATACTGCGGGTCTTTCAATATTCCATGGTACATGACAACGGGCAAGGTGACGCTTTCTTCCGAAACACCAGCCGATACCAGTTCTGATGGTACGCTCCACGGAATACAAATCGCCCCCAATAGCAGTACGCACAACAGTACGGGAAATTTTCGTTTCCACAAAGCTTTCAGCATATAACAACAGCCTCCTCCTTCTACGATAGTAATCATAGTCGGGAGAAGGCTGTTTTATTACTTTTTCTTTGATTTTTCCGGCAGATACCAGTAAGAATGAAGGCCGGATTGCTGTATCATCGCGCCCTTTGGCACCTGTAAAAGCGTATTTTTTACATTCAGAAAGTCGCCCACACAGGCCGTCAAATGCAGCGCACCGGTTGTGAAAAGCAGGCCGTCGGCCTGCGGCAGGCACACCCACAAAACGAGCGGAAGAATTCCCAGCACCAGCGCCGGAAGCAGACTGATATACAAAAACCGGGTACGGCTTACCGGGCAGAGTGAAACCACAAACAGGCATCCGTCACGCAGAGAAGCCCAGAATTCACAAACTGCCCCGCGCGGGTAAGCGACTGCATGCAGCAGTTCATGGGGAAGCAGAAACAGAAGCGCCAGTACCGCGCCGCCAAGATGGAGGCTGTCTCTCCATCCCGGCGCGCCCCAAAACAGCCACCGCAGCAGCAACGCGACTCCCGCTGCCAGTATGGGCCAAAAAATCATTCTGGCAGCGGCGCGGTTGAGCTCTTCCAGGCTGTCAGGCTCTTGATACTGTATACAACCAGGGGGAAGAACGGCTTTCGGCAGCTGCTCTTCCCCTTGGTATCGTCCCTTCCAGACCAGCTTCACAGGGTATCCTCCTCTTCTGGGAGCCCTGCATTCTGCTTGATAAATTCCAGAATATCGCGGTACACTTCCAGCCGGTTGGTTTCACATAGCAGCACATGCCGCGCTTCCGGGTATAGTTTCCATTCTACATGATGACCGGTCTCCTGTAAATTTTTCACTACCCGTTCTACGCCTTTGCCGAACTCGCCCACCGGGTCTTTTTCGCCCGAAAGCACCTGCAGCGGGATTTTCGGCACACGCTGGGCCCACTTTTTGCCGGCAATATCCCCTTGCAGCAGTAAAATTTCTCCATATCCGGAAGTGGTTAAATCAAAACCGCAAAGCGGGTCAGCCGTATAGCGATCCACCTCTTTTTCATCGCGGGAAAGCCAATCATTCGGCGTGCGGTTGGGGGCAAATGCCTTATTATACCGCTGGGTGGAAAGCTTTGCAAACAACGGGTCATGCCCTTTGGGGCCTTTTTTCTTGATGAGCTGTTCCGCCAAAAGACATTCCGAGCGCCAGACCAACGAATTGGGAATTTCACCTGTACCCAAAATAATAGCCGCCGCCAGATCGCTGCCAAAACGCACCAGATAAGCCCGAGTTAAAAAAGAGCCCATGCTGTGCCCCAGCAATACCAATGGCATTTCCGGATATTCCTGCTGGAGGAGAGTAGACAGCTTCTTCATATCGTTGATAAGGTTGGGATATCCGCCCTCTCCAAAATATCCGTAAGCACCGCCGCGCGAAACAGAACGTCCGTGACCCAGATGGTCATTTACCGCCACCACGAATCCCCGCTCTGCCATAAATTCGGCAAAATCATTGTACAGGCCGCTGTGCTCTGCCATGCCGTGTGCGATTTGAAGAATTCCGCAAACGTCTTCCACATCTTCCGGTTCGGTAACACGCACCTGGATTCGCTCGCCCGGAACGACCGAGTCAAATGAAATATTTTTCCTGATAATTTCCGGCATATATCACACATCCTTTTGATACTGCTGTACAGCCATATAAAAATTCGCCGCAGAAAATATATTCGCAATAAAGGAGCCGTATTCATGACAAGACAGCTGGCATTACGGTTGCTTTTTACGAAAAACACCAAGTATATCCGCACGTTTATTTTCTTAAATTATAAAGGGATATGCTGCAATATTCAACAAAATCTCATTTATAATCTGTAACTTTTTTATGAATCCAGATTTTTTCCGAGACCGTCCAGTCCTTCCAGCGAAAACGGCGGAATAAAGTCCTTTTTCGCAGCGGAACGCCCCTGCATATAACCGTCCAGCTCCAGTTCAAAAAGCACGTCCCGCACTTTTTCATATTCCCGCCGTGTAATCGTGCGGTTGATTTCCGGAAACTCCTCCGCCCTGCCGCAGGGTACATACTGCGACATCAGGCTCACCGGGTTTTCCGGCAGGTGATCGTGCAGCCAATGGAGCACGGCGATGGAATTCCGGGTATTGCCCGGCAGAATCAGGTGCCGCACCAGTGTGCCGCTTTTCATCATGCCGTCATCTGTATAGCGGGCAGGGCCTGTTTGCCGAACCATTTCCAGAATCGCGGCAGAAGCCCGCGTGAAGTAATCCGGCGCGCCGGAATATTTCTTGCCCAGCTCGTCAGTGGCATATTTCAAATCGGGCAGATAGATATCCACCAGTCCCTCCAGCTTTTGCAGTGTTTCCAGCGATTCATACCCTCCACAGTTGTACACCACCGGCACCGGAAGCTTTTCCATAGAGAGGGCTTCGGCAACGGGCAGAGCGAAGTGGGTGGGGTTCACCAGATTGACATTATGGGCTCCCTGCTCAATCAGCCGCAGAAAAATCTCATGAAGCTCTTTCGGCGTGACGACTTTGCCCACCTCCCGGCGGGTGCTGATACTGTAATTCTGACAGAACACACACTGCAAAGAACAGCCGGTAAAAAACACCGTACCGCTGCCCCGGGTTCCGCTGATGGCAGGTTCTTCCCACTGGTGCAGGGCGGCTCTGGCCACCACCGGCAGAGCACCCATGCGGCAAAAGCCGTTTCCCTGGGCTTCTTCCCGCCTGACACGGCAGTTACGCGGGCACTGGGTACAGGTTTCAATAACCATTACGCCTGCCCTCTTTCATCTTTGATTTCCAGAAATGCCGCCAGACCGCCGCGCTTTCCGGCGGTTGCCCGGTGAGAAAACAGCAAGTCGCTGTGGCACTGGGTACACACGCCGCCCACCGTGATCTGATTCTCCAGCACGCCGGCCGCGGCCATGACCTGCCGGTTGCACTCCCACAAATTCAGCTGATATTTGCCGCCTTCTTTTGCAAATACGAATTTCTCCGGCTGCAAGTGGGTCAGCGCCAGAAACTCTTTGGCCACCGGTTCATCCACTTCGTAACAGCACACACCGATCGAGGGGCCGATAGCAGTGTACAGGGCTTCCGGACGGGTACCGAACTCCTCTCCCATACGCTGTACCATGACTTTTCCCATCTGGGCTACAGTGCCGCGCCACCCGGCATGAGCCAGCCCAATAGCGCGGTGTTCCGGGTCAATAAAGTACAGCGGCACACAGTCGGCATAATAGGTCACCAGCGTGACCCCCGGCTCATTGGTACACAGGCCATCCACGCTCATCTGGTCTTTTGGACGCCAGATTCCCACGCCGCGCTCTTCTTTTCCCACACGGCGCACGATAGTATGGTGATCCTGGGCGGAAGCTGTCAGGCTCTCAGGCTCAAACTCCACGGCGGCGCACATCCGGCGGTAATTTTCCCGGACGTTTTCGTCGCTGTCACCCCGGCCAAAGCTCAGGTTCATGGTGGAAAATTCCCCCTGACTGATGCCGCCTTTCCGGGTAGAAAATGCCTGCCTCACCCAGCCAAACGATTCAAAAGCGGGGAATGTGAGGAAACCCACCCCATTTTTCTCCTGATAATTCATATTACAAAGCTCCATGGCAAAAAATCCTTTCGTGTATTTCTTTTTATCATACCGCAAAAGGTTGTGAGAAGGCAAGAAAAAAAGAAATTCGTGCATACTCCCAGGCCAAAAATTCCCGGAAGGGCGTATAGTACGTTCAAGATGTAAGCACCCAAAGCTTCCATTTATACAAAGCGTTTTGTTCCCAAAAAGGAAGAGTGAAATGGCCCTTCGTGGAAGATCGCAAAGGAACCAAGACGGTTCCTTTGCCGCTTCTTTGTGCCTCTTTCTTCTCGCAGAAGAAAGGGCAACTCCCTGCCCTCGCCGGGGCGGCAGTGTAATTTGTGGGTGGTTAGTAACCACCTGCCGATAAAAGGCCGCTGGCCTTTTGAATTGAAATACATTGAACATTTAGTTGTCGCTCAAGCCGCGACGGGCTCATACTTTCTTCCCAGAAGAAAGTATGCAAAGACTGGCAAGGGGCTTCGCCCCCTTGACCCCCGCAGTTTACTCCGCGACACGCCAGAGTGAGCATAGCTCAGTGGCGGTCGAAGGCGGTGTCGTGCAAACTGGCGACCATGGAACAAATTGTTTTGGTGCACCCTTACAAGGATTCATTGGGCTCCAGATGTTGTTTCCCCGGAACCGTGATCCGGAACAAAAGCCACGCTGTCAGACACAAAGCCACACCCAGCCAGAATGCCCCCGGCAGGCTGCTTTCCGCCGCACGGCCAAACACCACGCTGACCGCTGCGCCGGTTCCATTCAAAAAAGCGGACTGCACGCTCAGCTCTGTTGCCCGAGCCGAGGTGACTACCCGACGGTTTTGCAGCTCTGTTTGCAGCGGCACAAACAGCGAAAATGCCAGATGTACCAGCGCCACCCCCGCCACAGACAGCACCGGATTTTCTGTCAGCGCCAATACTACACAAGAAAGCGCCGTCAGCAGCAGCAAGCTCCCCCCTGCTCTTTTTTCACCCAAACGGGCAGTATACCGCTTGGAAAACACGCCCAACAACCCCAACAGGTTCATTCCTGCCAGAATAATTCCAAACCATGATGCCGCAATCCCGCTCCGCTGATATTGCAGCTGGTTGACAATGACGGTAACCGCCTGATGAGTCTGTTCCAGCAGCATGGCGGCCAACAGGAAGAGTATCAGATTTTTGTTTTTCATCACAGAAAGCACCACTCGGCCCGCAGATACCGGCTCCGGTGTGCGTTCATCCGGTTCGCCTACTTCTTTCAGGCTCAACGCAAGCAGGGCAGCGGCGCCATAGGAAAACACGGTAAGCAACCCCGCCAGCCGGAAATTGTCCCCTACAAACAGAGAATACACCAGCGCCGAAACCATCAGCCCCGCTAGTCCCAAGCTGGAATAGAGGCCAAAAACCTTCTGGGAATCCACACCCTTACAGGAGCGGTACAAAAGCGCTGTATCACAGCCGGAAAGTCCGGCACACACCACACTGAGCAGAATCCGTTCCAGCAGGAAACCGCCAAAATCCACGGCCTGCCAGAAAATGATTTTCGAGACAAAATAGAGCAGACAGCAGAATATCATGGTATTCCGATACCCGATTTTTTCCGCGGCAATGCCCCACGGGATTTCCAGCGCCACGCTGAGCAGCAGGGAAATACTCTCGATAATCGTCATTTGCAGCACGGTCACCCCCGCCGCCTGCCGGTACAGCACGGCAACCGGGGCATAAAACACCATTCCCTGCAAAAAGGTAATGGCATAAAGCAATATCAAATTTCGTTTCAAAAGAAAAAACGTCCCTTCGTTTTTGAGTAAATACGCAAAACGAACAGACCTCCCTTGTGGGAAGCCTGTTCAAATTTTATCGTATTCAATCAAATGGGACGGTACATCGTATCAAGTTTCCTTTCGGTTTCTTCGCTATCAGCCAAAATATCCGGCATCGCACAGCTGCTGGAAGCACCAGTTCACCTCATCATCGGTAAACAGTGCGCCATACGCGCTCTGCGTCACAGCGGCTTCTGGTGAAAGCGCCAGCTGCCCGGCTTTTTCCAGCCCGTCAAACACATCGGAGACCTGCTGCCGCCGGATCAGATTCTGCATCACCCGGACACCGCCGTCTTTTTCCAGCTGGCTCAAAAAGCGCTTTCCATTTGCACCGAACGCAATGGCCTTTTGCGTGCGGTTAATCAGGTCTTTCGTAAAAGTTTGTTCCAGTACAGTCATTTCAGGAGTCCCCTTTCGTTTTGCTGGTATGGCAGGAGTTCCGCCTCGTAAATTCGAGAACTCTCGCCCCAGGGATGATATCCCTGCGCCAAGTAATGGAACTCATATTTTTCATAATATCCCACATGGTCTGTGCAGAGATATAGCCGGGTATACCCTGCCGCACGGGTATCTTCTTTTGCCCGTTCCAGCAGATACTTCCCATACGCGTGCCCCCGATATTTCTCTTCCACATACAGCGCGCAAAGCCAGGGGTACAAATCCATCCGGCTGATAAAATCATTCGAAATCACACCGGTACAACCGATGATTTCTTCCTCCTGATACAACAGATACCACTGTGGAAGAAACCCACTGGCGGTCAGGCTATGACGGATACAATCATCATAAATCGCTTTGCTTTCTTCGCTTGCCCACTTCTCCTGAAAATAGGCAATCGCTTCTTCTACCCGCTCTGGGTGTTCGCGCACGGAAATAACTTCCACCAATGCTCCCTCCCGAATTACAGCCGTACCCACAGAACCAATTCCGCGTCTGCACCGTTACAGCCATATGTAAACACTGCAATTTGCGTTTCATCTGCTGCTACGCCATAGCACCGGGGATTGCCCGGTCTTTCCGCCTGAACAGCATAATAGGTACGATTATCATCGAGCAGTTTTGCTCTCTGTCCGTTTGGCAGTGTACACTCCAGATTGAGATAATTCCCCGGAAGCTCGTTCAGGTCTGTAATTTCCCGCAGCTCTGGAATTGGCAATTCGTGGATTTTTTGCAGGATGGTTTCTTTCATACAGACTCCCCCCCAACCCTTCTATTCTCTGGTTACTATAACAAAAATTTTCCGGAAAAGCAAGGGCACGGGCAATCGAAAACGGTTTCTTCTAAAGTCGGGCGAAACTCTCTGCGCCGCGAGAAAGCGGCTGCATTACAAGACCGCTCTGGGGCAGGCCATTGGCAGCCGATGTCCAGTAAATACCGGCAATCCGTCTGGCCCAATGCGAAAACTTGTGACACTGTCGCTGGCTTCATTCGCACAGAGCAGAAACTCCCCATACAAATTGAAATCCCTCGGCACTTCCCCTTCACAGGGGACGATTCCGACACGGGTCAGGCTCGTGCCGTCCACGCGAAAAGCCGCGATAGAATCGTGTCCACGGTTTGAGGCATAGAGAAATTTTTCATCTTTGGAAAGGCGAATGGCCGCAGCAGTACTTTCTCCATAAAAATCCTGCGGCAAAGTGGAGAACGCAGATTCTATGGTCAGCTTTCCCTCACCGTGGTGAGAAAGAACCACCACCTGGGAAGCCAGCTCACAAAGGCAGTACACGGTTTTTCCGTCCGCGGAAAATGCCAGGTGACGCGGCCCGTTTTCTGCCGGAAACTGCACACGCGATACCGGGTTCAGCTGGCGGTCATAGACAACCACAGCATCCTCCCCCAAATCACAGACACACAACAGGTCGGTTCCCGGCAAATGCCCCACAAAATGAGGATGCGCGCTTTGCTGGCGCGGGTGGGAGCTATGGCCGGTATGCTGCACCAGCTTATCCGGAAAACGCAGCACACTTCCCGAATCATAGTTCACACACCAGATTTGCCCGTCTTCTGCCAGCAGGTGGCACGCCTCTACCCCTCCGGTCGAACCGCAGTCAACCGGGTCGTACAGGCTTCCGTCCGGGTGGATATGATACCGCATCAGGCCGCTGCACCCTTTCTTTCCGTCAGGAGCCAGCAGCAATGCCCAAAGGCTTTCACCGTCGCGGGCAAGATACATTGGGCTGTCTGCTGGAAAGCAGGACTGTTGACACAGCTCTCCGCTGGAATTGAGCGAACAGGTATAAATCCCGCCGTCTTTTTGGCAGGAAGCCAGATAGATGGGTTCCATTTTCATCTCTCCTTTGAAAAGCACAAAAACCGGCTCCGCCGGAAAAGCGGAACCGGATTTTTGCCTGCCATTACGGCAGTATATAGGATAATCAGCGGATGTCGTATACGCTTCTTGTGTGGATTCCCTCAGGCTTGCCGCTGATGATGCGGATGCGGCGCTCTTCTCCGGCATCGAGGTCGAAGTAGTTGTCTTCCAGAATCCAGTCTTCATTCTCGTTGAGAATCTCTACAGAATGTGCGTACTCCTTGGCGGTGACGATCACTTCGTCGCCCTCTACACGCCAGCTCAGCTGCGGGTCAAGATACTCGAAGTACTTGGGCACAGAGAAGATAACGGAAGAAGCGGAGATCATGCGGCCATCCTGCCAGCACTCAAAACGCACATAATCGGTGAAGATATTGGCCTCGGGCAGTTCCACCTTGTCCAGCCACACGCTGCTCAGAGCAGGCACAGTCACTTCGGTCTCGCCGCCGTCGCGCAGGACTTCGGAATGATTGTTGCAGAGCTTCCATTTTACTGTGACCTTCTGCTCCTGACGGGTCTCGTTGGAAACATTCAGGCGGATGCTCTTGGGGGTATCCTCGTTCAGTCCACGGCACTCGCAGTTCGGGTCGGGATTGAGCAGGAAGCTCTCTTCTTCGCAGGAGAGCAGCACCGGAGCAAAGAAGCGCTTCTCATAGTAATGCAGTGCTTTCCAGCGGCCGAAATAGTCGATGGAAGCCCAGGAAGCAACTGGCCAGCAGTCATTCAGCTGCCACACCACAGCGCCCATGCAGCGGCCACGGTTACGGCGCCAGTGCTCTACGCCGTATTTCAGCGCTTCGGCACTCAGCAGCTGAGAGGTATACATCAGCGTTGCAAAATCATTGGGATAACGGAAGGTCTGTCCCAGATAGGTCATGATCTTGCTGTTGGCTGCCAGGTTACGCTGATGCTTCTCCATGATATAAGAGAAGATGTTGCGGTCTTCCGGCAGGGTGAAGGACTCGATGGTCTTCATGGTGGGGAATGCCTGGAAGCCGAACTCGGAAACATAGCGGAAGTGATAGTTACGGAAATCTGTGAAGGGCTTGCAGCCGTGCCACACGTCCCAATAATGAACGTCGCCGCGGTTGGGATCCCAAGGATTATCGAAGTTACCGCCGGAAGAGGGGCTGGACGGCCAGTAGAAGGTCTGGGGGTCGAGCTGCTTGCACATCTTGGGCAGAATGTACTCATACAGGCGGACATAGTTGCCTACCTGCCAGGGAGTGGGCTCCCACAGCTTGGAGAGGGTGAAGGTCTCCATCTCGTTGTTGCCGCACCACAGGCCCAGAGAAGCATGGCTGCGAATACGCTTGATATTCTCTTCGAATTCAGCGCGCAGGTTATCTTCAAACTCATCGGTGAGGTTGTAATGTGCGCAGGCAAACATGAAGTCCTGCCAGATTACCAGACCCAGCTCATCGCAGATATCATAGAAGTAATCGTCCGGATAATAGCCGCCGCCCCACACACGCACGACGTTGTGATTTGCTGCAACGCTCTGTTCCAGCAGCCAGCGGGTACGCTCCGGGTTCACGCGGGAAAGAATATTATCCTCGGGGATATAGTCGGCGCCCATTGCAAAGAACTGCACCCCGTTCACCTCATGTGCAAACGTCTCGCCGAACTCATCTTTTTCAATATGCATGGTCATGGTGCGCAGACCGATGCGCTTTTTCCAGGAGTCAACTGCCTTGCCATCGCACAGCAGGCGAACTTCTACCGTGTACAACGGGTGCTCGCCCAGACCGTTCGGCCACCACAGCTGCGGGTCTTCCACCACGATTTCGCTGGGAGAACCAGTGCAAACGGTCTCTTTGCCGTCGGGAGTGGTGAACACGACTTCGTAGCTAAGTTCTGCACCGGAAACGTTCTCGATTTCGGGAATCAGTTCCAGACGCACACGGCCATCTTCATGATGCTGCAGAACGTGGGTGCTGATCACGCGGCCAGCATTGATGCCGCACAGCATGATATCGCGCCAGATACCGGCATCGGGCAGACGGGGGCCCCAGTCCCAGCCAAACATGCAGTGCGCTTTACGCAGGTTCGGGAAACCGACCATTGCTTCCGGGCTGCCGCCGGCATGGCAAACCTGATCCTGCTCTTTGATGTAACGGGTGGGAGAATGGAAGAGGATGGTCAGCTCGTTGCCGGTTTCTTTGGCAATGTTTTTGACATCGAACTCCCAGCAGCGGTGCATGTTCTTCACGCTGCCGAGCAGCACACCGTTCAGGGTGATATCGGCGATGGTATCCAGGCCTTCGCAGCGGAGCAGTACGCGGTCACTGTTCAGAACCGAAGGATCTGCATCAAAGGTAGTGGTGTAGAGATAGTCCTCATCCATCAGGGCGAGGGCTTTCATCTCGTTGTCACGCCAGTAGGGGTCTTCCATACGGCCTGCATTCAGCAGGTCATTGTAGACGGAGCCCGGCACAGTTGCAGGAATCCAATCTTCTTTTCCGGCGGCTGTCATTTTCCAGCCGCTGTGCAGCAATTGTTTCTCCATGTTCATTTCCTTTCTCACAAAGACACAAAATTCAGGTGTTATAAAACCGTTTCTGAATGTTCAAATGCACAATAATATGTAAAATCATAATCTCATATACATTTGAACAATTTTCATTTGTAAAGATACCACAACTGATAAGCTGCTGTCAATACCCAAATTCAAAAAGCTTTGAAGGTTTTTTCCAGTCAGAAAGCCCATGATTTTTGGGAAAAATAAATTCAAATATTGACAGTTTCAGCGCTGTTTATTGTATTTTCGGGAACTAAAATTTGCATTTGCACATTATTTTTTGTTTTTCTGGGTGCTTTCTCGATAAATGACCTCCGTGCGAATACGCACAATTTCGCGGCTCGCTCTTTTCTCCTGCATCCGCCAGAAAAGCTGGCGCACCAGACGCTTGCTCAGTTCGGGATAATCCACCGCTACGGATGTGACAATCGGGTCTCCAGGACTGTTATCAAACCCGGAAACGCATACCTGCTGCGGCACCTGAATATTCCAGGCTCTGAGTTCACGGATTACGATTCGTGCAATATGGTCGTTTGCGCAGACAATGGCGTCGGGCAGTTCCGTCATGGATTCCAGCAGATTGCGGATGGTTTCTTCTCCATAAAAATGGTCGGGCGAAGAAGTAAACAAAAAGCGTTCTTCCAGCTTCATTCCGGCTTCCATCATTGCCTGATAAAAGCCGCACCAGCGGTCAAACATCGTCTGACAGCCTGTGATATCGCCGACAAAGGCCAGCTTTTTCGCCCCGTCTGCAATCAATCGGCCGGTAAGCTCTTTCACGCTGATAATTCCTTCTGTCAGCACGATATCGCCGCCGGCATATTCATCGGAAATATTCACCGGGCTATCGAGAAATACTGTAGGAATCCCGGTTTTCCGAATGGCTTTCCAGATTTCCAAATCATAAAGGTCGGTGACAATCAGTCCGTCTACCTTGCCCTCATACAGAATTTCCGGGAGAAGATGGTGCTGTCCCGGCCTGATTTCGCTGTAGATCAGGGAATAACCGCTGCCGGAAAGTGCAGAATAAACACCGCTGATAATCCCGCTCCAGAAGCTGTTGACATTTTCCCCGTTCGTCAGCAGCACAATCTGGCCGCCCGGCTGAACCGGTGGCTGAGCAGGTGCGGCAGGCTCCAGCTTTTGCAGCAGCTCAGAAGACAGCTTGTTATACCCCAGCTGCTGTGCAGCACGGATGATTTTTTCTTCTGTTTCGGGCAAAACGCCCGGTTTGCCATTGAGCACTTTGGAAACCGTATTCCTCGAAAGTCCCAGATGCTCTGCGATTTCTTTGATTGAAACGATTTTCATATTGCAAATTTCCTTTTTTCTTAGTGTTGTTATGTGCATTGTATCACGCCAAATTGTATTTGTCAATTGCACATTAAAATTCTTTCCAAAGCAACAATTTCGCTGCACAAAAGAGCCGTTTGCATCTGCCCGAAGGCTATGGTATACTTGATACATTACACGCGCAGGAGGTCGTTTATGCTTCATATTGGTTGCCATCTTTCCTCTTCCAAGGGCTTTTTGGCTATGGGAAAAGAGGCCGTCCGGCTGGGGGCGGATACTTTCCAGTATTTTACCCGCAACCCCCGCGGCAGCAAGGCCAAAGCCATTGACCCGCAGGATGTTGCCCGTTATCTGGCATTTGCACAGGAACAGGGGTTTGCCCCTGTGGTTGCGCACGCCCCCTACACGCTGAACGCCTGTTCCGCTGAAGAAAAGACACGCGAATTTGCCCGCCAGACACTGGCGGACGATTTACAGCGAATGGAATATACCCCCGGCGGGCTGTATAACTTTCATCCGGGCAGCCATGTAGGCCAAGGCGCCGAAGAAGGCATTCGGCTGATTGCACAGGCGCTGAACGAGGTGCTGACGCCGGACATGACCACGACTGTACTGCTGGAAACTATGGCGGGTAAAGGCACCGAGGTGGGCCGCAGCTTTGAAGAGCTGCGCGCGATTCTCGACCAGGTGGAGCTTCGTGAAAAAATGGGCGTATGTCTGGACACCTGCCATGTGCACGACGCAGGGTATGACATCGTACACAATCTGGACGGGGTACTGACAGAATTTGACCGCGTAATTGGGCTGGAGCGTCTGAAGGCCATCCATCTGAACGACAGCATGAACCCGGCAGGCAGCCGGAAAGACCGGCATCAAAAAATCGGCGAAGGCACCATCGGTCTGGATGCCTTCGCCGAGATTATCAATCATCCTGCGCTGCGTGGGCTGCCGTTTGTTCTGGAAACGCCCAATGACAGCGACGGATACGCCGCTGAGATTCGCCTGCTGCGCAGCTTGTTTCGGGAATAAACTTATTTCAAAAGAAGGGTTTCACCGGGGGCGAGAATGATCCGCCCCTCTGCGTGGAATTTTTCCGCGCTGGCACGGTCAAACAGTGCGCCGGGTTTGGCGTGGATCGGGATGCTGTGCCGCGCCCCTACCAGCTGTGCACAGCGGGAAGCCTCTTCTGCATCCATATTGTACACGCCGTCTATGGGATACAGGGCATAGTCCAACTGCCAGCTGTGCATTTCATGCATGCATCGAGTCTCTGAAGTATCACCCGAAGCATAAACCTTGACGCCATCCAGTGTGAGCACATACCCCACACAGCAGGAACGGTCGTGATTTTTGTTATATGCTTCCACCGCCTGAATGGTGAGACCGTCTTCCCGAATGGTTTGATACACGCCGCCGGCCAGCGCTTCTTTTTCGGTAATCACACGGCATCCGGGTTTCCGTGCGGGAAGTTCCACGCAGTTATGGTCGCCGTGCTCATGCGTCACCAAAATCCAGTCTGCCGGTTTGTCGTAACCTTCTCCGGCAAAGGGGTCTACATAAAGCACCCGCCCATCTGCCAGGTCAATCCGATAGCTTCCATGCCCCTGATACAGTAGTTCTGCCATTTTTCCAATTCCTTTCTCTTATCACAGCAGCGCTGCTTCCCATTCTTTTTCCCGGAAGCCGACCAGCACGGTGTCCTCCGCAACCAGGATGGGGCGTTTGACCAGCATGCCGTCTGTTGCCAGCAGGGCAAGCTGCTCTTCCTCACTCATTTCCGGCAGCTTTTTGGAAAGCTCCATCGCGCGGTACAGCTGCCCGCTGGTGTTAAAAAAGCGTTTCAGCGGCAGGCCGCTGCGCTGGTACCAATCGCGCAGCTCCTCAGCGATGGGGTTGGCGGTTTTGATATCGCGCTCTTCAAAAGAAAGGCCATTTGCTTCCAGCCATGCGCGGGCTTTTTTGCAGGTACTGCATTTGGGGTAACAAACAAAAGTCATTGTACATCCTCCTTTGGAATGGAATATAAAAATGATAGATCAATGTGTGCAAAAACGGCAGAGCACTCACGCTTGCCGCTCTCTTTTCAACCCGATACCATCTGACTGCAACAGGAGGAAACGATCATGCATCACATCGAATTTCGCGAATACACATGGGGCAGCGACGAATATGGACAGGCGCTGATTCTGCGCAACCGTCTGCTGCGCCGCCCACTGGGGCTGTGCCTGTACGACGAAGATCTCAGCGTTGAGAAAGCATACCGCCATATGGGCGCTTTTCTGGATGGACAGCTAATTGCAACGCTGCTGTTTACGCCCGGCGAAAACGGATTACTGCACATGAAGCAGGTAGCTGTAACACCGGCCATGCAGGGAAAGGGAATCGGTCTTGGGCTGGTTCAATTCAGCGAAGGACTTCTGCAAAAAGAGGGTGTGCCCGGCATCTTTCTGCATGCACGTGAAACCGCGGTCGGATTCTACCGCAAAGCTGGATACACCGTAGTGGGCGACACGTTTTACGAAGTGGGAATCCCGCACCGGCACATGGAAAAGCGTTGGGCCTAACGCCCATCGTGGCTCAGCCCAGACCTGCGCGCCTGGGACGCCTGATACTGCCGCCGGATGTGATACAGCTTCCCATCCTTTTCAAAGCGTGCACCTGTCTGGCGAAAACAGAAAGGGATTCCCGCCGCACGGCACTGCTCTGCCAGCGATACTACCCATTCATACCGGCACAGGCGGGCACCCGGCCCCGATTCTCCGCCGACGGAGACCTGTTCAATTTGCGGATGCAGCCACGGAGTCAAATCGATTGGCCCCAACAGCGGTTCACAGATGATGCTTTTGTGCCGGATGGGTGCGCGCAGAAAGATAGGCAGGCGCTTTTCTGCTTGACGTTGGCTCTCTACCGTACAACAGATCTGCACATGCTCCCAGCCATCTCCCCAGTCCGGGGGCAAGCAATGTTCCAGCCGCGCGATGCGCTTGGTCACGAACAGAAAGCGGAGGTCTTGCCGGGCGCGAATCATATCCCACGCCATAGGCCGCCATGCGTCCGCATCTTCCAGAAGAAAATCTGAAGAAAAACAGGTATACACCGTCTCTCCCGCAGGAATTTTGAACTCTCCGCTCCGGTTTTTGCGCAGCGGCAGGTCATATTCCTGCGTTTTTTTCACAATCGAGCTGTCACGCCCATGCTGGGCATCGATTCGATACACATAACAGTTCTGACAGCCCTCGCTGATCTTATGGCAGCCGTGCCACGGATTCCAACCGGCCATATGCTTCCCCTCCTGCCTGTTATTATACCTCTTCCCCCGCCTGGCTGGCAAGAGCGGGCTTTTCTCTGTGAAAGATGACGAAAAAAGCCGTTTCTTTTCTCTCTGCCCTTCCCTTGCACATCCTGTCAAAAGTGTGTATCATAAAATCATTCTGATATCGAGAAAGAAGGCCTGTTTATGATCAGTCAGGAGATTCGAAAAATTGCGCCTGAAATGGATCCGCTGCGCATGGGGATGGGTTGGACTGCGGAAGATCTGGAAAAGCCGCAGATTCTGGTGGAAAGCACTTTTGGCGACAGCCATCCGGGCAGCGCACATCTGCTGGAATTTTCCAATCTGGCCGCCGAAGGGGTTGCCGAAGCCGGTGGACGCGCCGCGCGTTATTTTGCAACCGATATCTGCGACGGTATGGCACAGGGGCATGATGGCATCAACTATTCGCTGGCTTCCCGCGATACCATCTGCAATCTGGTGGAAATCCACGCCAACGCTACCCCCTTTGACGCTGGGGTATTTCTTGCCAGCTGTGATAAATCGGTTCCTGCCCTGCTGATGGCGATTGGCCGCATCAATATTCCCTCTGTTATGGTGACGGGCGGTGTGATGCAGGCTGGCCCCGACCTTTTAACGCTGGAACAGCTGGGCAAATACAGCGCTATGTACCAGCGCGGGGAAATTACCGAAGAAGAGCTGACCTTTTACAAGCACAACGCCTGCCCTTCCTGCGGGGCATGTTCGTTTATGGGAACCGCTTCGACCATGCAGATCATGGCGGAAGCGCTGGGCCTGATGCTGCCCGGCACTGCCCTGATGCCCGCACTGTGCACAGAGCTGAAAGATGCAGCCAAGGCCGCCGGCCGCCGTGCGGCAGAAATGGCGCATGAATCCCTGCGCCCGCGCGATATTGTGACGATGGAGTCCTTTGAAAACGCCATTATGGTACATGCCGCTATTTCGGGCTCTACCAACTCGCTGCTGCATCTGCCCGCTATTGCCCATGAATTCGGGCTGGAAATCGACGAGACCACCTTTGACCGCATCCATCGCGACGCGCATTACCTGCTGAACATCCGACCTGCCGGAGAATGGCCCGCCGAGTACTTCTATTATGCCGGCGGCGTTCCCGCTGTGATGGAGGAGATCCGCTCCCGCCTGCATCTGGATGCCATGACGGTGACCGGCAAAACGCTGGGCGAAAACCTGGACGAGCTGCGCCGCAGCGGCTACTATGAAAACTGCGCGCGCTACCTGAAAAAGACCGGCTTGCAGCGCACCGATATCATCCGCACCTATGACGAGCCGATCGGTACAAATGGTACCATCGCCATTCTCAAGGGGAATTTGGCGCCAGATGGTGCCGTGGTGAAACATTCGGTAGTGCCCAAACCCATGCACAAAGCGATTTTGCGGGCGCGCCCCTATGACTGCGAAGAAGACGCCATCGCGGCAGTACTCCGCCATGAAGTCAAGCCCGGCGATGCGGTTTTCATCCGGTACGAAGGCCCCAAGGGCAGCGGTATGCCCGAAATGTTCTACACCACCGAGGCCATTGCTTCTGACAAAGAGCTGGGCGCTTCGATTGCACTGATTACCGATGGTCGTTTCTCCGGCGCTTCCAAAGGCCCGGCAATCGGGCATGTATCGCCCGAAGCCGCAGAAGGCGGCCCCATTGCGCTGGTAGAAGAAGGCGACCTGATTGAAATTGACATAGCTGCGCGCGTCCTGCGCATTGTGGGAATTCACGGCGAACCCCGCACCCCCGAAGAAATCGACAAGGTGCTGGCAGAACGCCGGGCAGCATGGAAGCCCCACCCGCCGCGCTATGAACGCGGTATCCTGCGTCTCTTCTCTGATCGTGCGGTCTCCCCGATGAAGGGCGGTTATATGGAATAAAGCAGAACTCCCTGTGCGGCGCTCCACGCGGAAGCGTTTCACAGGGAGTTTGTTTTCCGGAAACCGGCCGGACAGAAACAGATGCAGCCTATATTTCATGGAACCCGCTCTCATATGGCTGGTGCTTTGTGCATATGCTATACCAAAACATGGATGAAGGAGGGCTTTCGTGAAACTATCCGCGCTGCCGCGTCCCCAAAAATGGGTCATCCTCGGAATTCCCGTGCTGTTTCTCATCGGCTCTTTTCTGCATTTTCTCTATGGTCTGACCGGTAAGATCGCAGCTGTAGGGATTTTCTCCCCTGTCAACGAAAGCATATGGGAACATTCCAAAATGGTGCTTTGGCCGGTCATTCTCTGGTGGCTGCTGTATTACTACTTTCGGAAAAACACCGATGCCATTGACCAAAACCGGTGGTTTACGGCTTCTCTCTCCAGTCTGCTGGTCACTCTGATATCCATGCCGCTGATTTATTATTTTTATACCGAAGCTTTTGGAGTAGAGCTTCTGTGGGTGGATATCCTTATTCTGCTGCTGGCAGTTTCTTTCGGGCAGCTGTTGGGGCTTCATGTTTACCAGCACGCAAAAGGAATTTCTTCTGCGGCTGTACTGGTTCTTTTGGCTTGTGTAATTGTGTTGTTTGCATGGTTTACTTTCGCCCCGCCGCACATCCCGCTGTTCCAAGACGGCGTGACCGGCGGATATGGAATCAACGCTATATAATAAATATACCGATTGCAGTTGTCTGAAAAACAGCCTGTAATCGGTATTCTTTTTACAGCAGCGTAATGACGGAATCACAGCATCGATAATCTGTATCGATAGCATGTGCGATAAATCTCACCTTGAAATTTCTGGCATTGCAGATTGCCTGCGGGTTTTCGCCCGATACGTCCAGATCTTCGGGCAAAACAAATTTGATGCATTTGACCAGCACATCCCGGCATTTCGGCTCATTGTGTGCAGGAATGGTGATGGCTTTCATTCCGCGCTGATATTCGGTTCCATCGGCTCCCAACTCTGTGAGAATCACGGCCAGCGCCACCCTTTTGCCAGGGCATACATTTTTCACCGTAACATTCAGCTGAAGAATTCTTTCCAGAGATTCCAGATACGTCTCTCCCGCATCAATTACAACCGAATCCTGACACCCTTCTACGGTCACCTCTACCGGAACGGGGCATGGCTCCGGATGGACAACCAGACTGCACTCCACCACAACAGAAGGCTTGGAAAATACCACGACGTTTCCTTCTGTATCGGAGTAAGTGATGGACTGGTTTACCAGCTTTTCGCCTGCCTCCTGTGCGATATGGCGGATATAATACTCCAGAGAAGCACCCTCGTTTGCAGAAACGCCAAGTTCAGGAATCTTCCATTGCAGCGTGTTGGAATTTACCATCATCGCCGTCCCTTTTGTGGGCGGCGCTACGCTTGTAATGACAAAGTCGGGATTTACCACTTCATCGATCACAATATTGGTTGCACCCGTTTTTGAAATATTGGCTGCTAAATCTTCAAACAGATCTTCCAGATCTGCATCGTCCGGCGTTACCGCCACATGAGAAGAATCCGGGTCGGTAGCCCAGTCGTTCAGCACATCGACATCAATCCCGTTCGAACCAATCAGGCCGATACAGTAAATAATGATGTCGGAGGCCCTTGCAGCTGCTGCAACCGGTGCCGGAGGAAGTCCTGCTGTGGTTTTTCCATCTGTAAACATTACAATCACTTTTGCATTGCTGGAAAGGGGATCAAACAGCTGTGTTGCTTTTGTAAAAGCCTCTGCGTGGTTGGTGGCGCCCTCTGCCGACAGGCTGTCCACTGCATTTTCAGGGTCTCTACCGAAGTAATCAGCTGTGTATTGGCAGTTGCGTTGCTGGCAAAACTGACAATACCAATGCGGCTGCCCGATCCGATATTGCCGTCCTGTGAATTATCGGTAGCTTCATCGATGATATCGATAAAAGCTTTGGCGCCTGCTTTCATGTTGGCAAGCGGGCTGCCTGCCATACTGCCGGAGCGATCCAGCACTAGAACAATATCTGTAGGGTTGGACGAAATATCCGGCAAAGCTGAAAGTGCAAGAGTCACTTTCAGCGTTCCATCACAGGCGATGCGATCCATACTGATCGTTTTATTAGAACTTGTAACGCCCATTGTGTTTCCTCCCGGTAATAAAATGGAAAGGGAAATACCCCTTGCTTTATCTTATGCGCCAAATTCCGGGAAGGACACGCTTTTTGGGGACAGACACAGCTTTTATCGGCTTTGTTGAATTTATACTTATAATATAGTATAATTTATAAAATATGCATTTTAGTTACCGGAATTGATTTCCGCAAAGGGCATTTTGGGTTGGGCAATCCCCCTGCTGATTTCTGCGAAAGGAGTAAGTAAATTGATTTTTACAAAACAACAGACAGACGAAAATGGGCAGATTTTTTTCAAAGACAGTACATACGAAATCATCTCAAAAGTAGCATATTTAATCGGTGTACCCAAATGGATATTTGAAAACGAACACGAGCCGCCTCAGCTGGAAATATTTAATCAGCTGGAACTTGATAAAAATGCGCGTATTATCCGCCATCTATGTATGATTCGCACAGCGATTGAAAGAAATTACAAACATATCCATAACAAAATGCGTATCGAGTATCGGACAATTCTCTCCATGCCGGAATATATACCACAGGAGAGCATGGACCAGCTGACATTGGACGGCATCAGCTTTATCAAAAAGACAAGCCATAAACTCACCCATCATATCATTGAGATTAACCGGATTATTTCCGATAGAATTAATAACTGCAAAAGCCTTTTCCCCATATGGCTCAACTGGCAGTATATCCGCGAACTTTTTGTAATGCCAAAGGGATTGACGGAAGAGGGTACCAAAATAGCGGCAGAAACATTTTATGCCAACCTTTCATTTTATCCTTATCAAGTGTACATCAACTGGCCTCCAAAAGACGAAGGAAATATTCTGTATACCGATAAAAAGTTTGCGCATCTTTTATATCAATGGCATAACGACTATTTTACAGAAGACAGCAAGGTCTCTGATGTCAGCAGTTATGTGAAAGGCAATATCTATGACTATATTTCTGAAAGCAAAAAAGTTGTTGTAGTGGTGGACTGCGAAAACTCAGACCCCTATAAGCTGTGCGCAGCTCTTAAAAACCTGAATCCTGAATACACTTCAAAAATTCTGCGGATTATCCTCTTTGACGATGTGCACACTGCTACCGCATGGCGCATTTTGGAAAGCTTTACTTCCATTCCTGTTGAACATATCATGATAGAACGGCTGAAACAGAACAAATCTCTTGTCGATATCAAGCTGACCGCGAGAGCGTGTCAGGAACATTACCAGAATCAGGTAGATTCCTTTGTGATTGTCTCCAGTGATTCCGACTACTGGGGATTGATTTCGTCGTTGCCGGACGCCCGTTTTTTGGTCATGGTGGAGCGTGAAAAATGCGGGCCTGATATCAAAAACGCGCTGGTCGATTCCGGAATTTTCTACTGTTATATCGATGATTTTTATTCCGGCAATTCCGAAGCCATCAAGTACGGGGCTATTTTTAAAGAAATGTATCGCTATGTAGAAGAACATTTGCAGATGAATGTCAATGACATGATGGAACAAGCGCTGTTTGCAACCAGAATCGAGATGTCCAGCGCTGAGCGAAAGCAATTTTATGAAAAACATATTAAACCCATGCATCTGGTGATTCAGGATGACGGTAATGTAACGGTTGAATTCAGGAAAAAATAAGGCTCTTTTCGAAATTCAGGCATAAAATAAAGTGCACCCCATTATATAGAGTGCACTTTATTTTCAATATATAAATAGAGAAAAACAAACGAAACTTTTTATATATCATGCTTTCCGGTCAAAATGCATCGCTCAAAGCCAACAACTGGAGCCGCCATCCCATGCACAAAAGGAAGGCAGCCTATGTGTGGCTCGTCATGGCGCTTTTAGTCGCTCACTCAGGCGGGAATGTACCCGCATGGCTGGTATTCACTTTTC
>CAMLSX010000026.1 GCA_946484175.1 uncultured Clostridia bacterium | reverse complement strand
GGATTCGCACCGCCGCCTTTGATAATCAACGCTCTACTTAAGCTACCGGGGCATAAAATAAATCAACGAAAAAGCTGCCGCAGCTTCTTTCTCGCTCTTTGCATAGCATTCCCAACTGACTTGACAGAAATTCCCATTTGTTCAGAAATTTCCTGGTAGGAAAAACCTGCCGCATAACGCGACAACACCTGATATTCCCTGTCAGTCAGGCTTTCTCGAATCTTTCTGAAAAGACGATCGAGATTTTCTCGGTTTATCAGCAGAGCTTCCGGATTTTCTGAGGCACTGATCAAATGATTGGAAAACCATCCCAGTTCCTCTTCCGTGTCAAACGAAACGAAATCCCGCATGGGTTCATTTTTCTTTCCAAACGCTTTTCGATATGCTGAAACAATCCGATTGGAAATACAAATTCCCGCATACGTGGAAAACGACGCCGCACCCTCCTGACGATATGTCTTAGCTGCCTGTAAAAGCCCCAGAAGTCCTTCCTGAGAAAGATCCTCAGCTTCCAGCAACGAAGAACGATATGGGTTTGCAATCCGGTGAATGAAAGGAATATAACGCGATGCCAACTCGGCAAACGCTTCGCCTTCTCCGTTTTGCACACGCAAAATCAATTCACTTTCCGGAATGGATACCCAGCTCAAGCTTTATAACACCTCAATAACAACGTGTTTCAACGCTGTTTTTCTCATCATAACCGATTTAAAGGAAAAAGTCAACAAAAATTCAAAAATTCGCAACATTTTTTACCAATCAAGGGGCTTGTTTTTAAAAAATACTATGGAATCACGCCTAAAATACGACTGATTCTGTGTAAATTCTGGTAACTATCCCTTTATATTTCGTTTTGGAAATTATGTCTTTTTTAATTTCTTATATAATAATCAGGAAGAAAAATTGCTTTTCACCTGAAATGGGGGTTTTAATATGATCTCACGGCTGTTCAGTATGGGACTTCTGGGGCTGGAAGCTTTTGTGGTAGAAGTTGAGGCGGATATCTCTAAAGGTCTTCCCTGTTTTGATATCGTTGGCCTGCCCGGAATGGCAGTAAAAGAATCTCGTGAGCGGGTACGCGCAGCCATAAAAAACTGTGGTTTTGAATATCCGGTAAGCCGCATCACAATGAATCTGGCACCCGCCGACAAGAAAAAAGAAGGGCCGATTTATGACCTCCCCCTGTTGATGGCTCTTTTGCAATCTACTGGGCAAATTCAGGCCAATACAGATGACTGTGTTTTTATCGGGGAACTTTCCCTCACTGGTGCAATACGCCCGGTACGCGGTGTTCTGCCTATGGCGATTGCCGCAAAAGAGTCCGGCTTTCATCGCTTTTTTGTTCCGGCAGAAAACGCTCGCGAGGGTGCAGTAGTGGAAGGATTGGAGGTTTACCCCGTGGCTTCTGTGCAAAAGCTGGCCGACCACTTAAACGGCCGCAATTTGCTGCGTCCCGCAGTTTTTGACAATAACGAGCCAACCGGAAGTTTTGAACCGATGCTCGACTTTTCGGATGTACGGGGACAACCAGAAGCCAAACGTGCACTTGAAATCGCTGCAAGCGGTGGGCATAATGTGCTGATGATCGGCCCACCTGGCTCCGGAAAAAGCATGCTGGCAAAACGCTTGCCCTCCATTCTGCCGGATATGACCTTTTCCGAGATGATTGAAACAACTAAAATTCATTCTATTGCGGGAACCATTCCCAATGGCGGAACGCTCATCCGCACACGGCCTTTCCGTTCCCCGCACCACACCGTTTCACCGGTAGGACTTTCCGGCGGCGGTAGTATTCCGCGTCCAGGCGAAATTTCGCTGGCGCATAACGGCGTGCTTTTTCTCGATGAATTGCCGGAATTCTCTCGTATGGCTATGGAAGTGCTGCGACAGCCCATGGAAGATGGAAAAGTCTCTATTTCCCGTGCAAATGCGACGGTGTCTTATCCTTGTTCGGTGATGCTGGTCGCCGCTATGAACCCCTGTCCCTGTGGCTATTTTGGACACCCAACTAAGCCATGCACCTGCTCGCCAACTATGGTGTCACGATATCTTTCACGTATCTCCGGTCCGCTTCTGGATCGTTTGGATATTCATGTAGAAGTAGCGCCGGTGGGGTTTGACGAGCTTTCTTCCTGTGAAAAGGCAGAATCTTCTGCTGAAGTGCGAAAGCGGGTAAATTGTGCGCGACAGATTCAGAACGAGCGTTTTGCCGGAACTGGCATCTCCTGCAATGCGCGAATTCCTGCCTCTATGCTGCATGAAGTGTGTACGATTAGCGAAGAGGCACGCAGACTGCTTCGTGAAGCTTTTACGCAGTTGGGACTTTCTGCGCGTGCTTTTGACCGTGTGATGAAAGTTGCCAGAACGATTGCCGATTTAGATGGCAGCCCCAAGATTGAAACGCCTCATGCCATGGAAGCTGTGCAATATCGCAGTTTGGATCGCCGTTACTGGATGCGGGAATTATAAAAAAGCGAAAAATGGGGATGGACTGGACAAACCATATCGGACATGGTATCCTGTATGCGTTGCGGTTTCATGCCGTCAATATGGAATTTTTGGGAAAGAGGGTTCTGATAGTTTGGTTAGGGAAAACAAAATTACGGAAGGCGTTATCTGGAAACAGCTGCTGGCATTTTTCTTCCCCATTCTTTTGGGTACATTTTTTCAGCAGTTATACAATACGGTAGACGCTATTATTGTCGGTAACTTTGTCGGTACGCAGGCGCTGGCAGCAGTTGGCGGTGCTACCGGTACCATTATCAATTTGTTGGTGGGCTTCTTTGTGGGGCTTTCCGCCGGCGCAACGGTTATCATCTCACAGTATTACGGTGCGCGCCGTGCTCGCGAGACTTCGCAGGCAGCTCACACCTCGGTAGCCATGGGTATTGCCGGAGGCCTGCTGTTTATGGTGCTGGGAATGTTGATTTCTCCCTGGGCATTACGCGCTATGGGCACGCCGGAAGATGTGATGGAACCCGCCATTACTTATATTGAAATTTATTTCGGTGGCATGGTGTTCAACCTGCTGTACAACATGGGTTCCGGTATTCTGCGTGCTGTGGGCGACTCCAAGCGTCCGCTTTATTTTCTCATTTTATGCACGGTGCTCAATCTGGTACTGGATTTGCTGTTTGTCCCGGTCTTCCACTGGGGCGTGGCTGGTGTAGCTATTGCTACTATTGTTTCACAGGCCGTTAGTGCCATTTTGATTCTCGTAATCTTGATGTTCTCAGATGATGTATATCGTTTGCATTGGAAAGAAGTCCGTCTGGATTTTTATATTCTGCGAAACATCATCCAGATCGGACTGCCTGCTGGTTTACAGTCTGTTATGTACAATGTTTCCAATATTATTATTCAATCCACTATCAATACCTTTGGCACAAACACCGTAGCGGCCTGGACTGCTTACGGCAAAATTGACGGTCTGTTCTGGATGATTATGGGTGCTTTCGGTACTTCGGTCACCACTTTTTCCGGACAAAATTTCGGCGCACAGAAGTATGACCGCATCCGTAAAAGTGTCCGCATTTGTACGGTGATGGCAATGGGAACTGCTTTTCTGCTCAGTACAGTGCTGTATTTCTGGGGTTCGTATGTATACCAGCTGTTCTCCAGTGACAGCAAGGTAATTGAAATCGGTATGGAAATTCTGCACACCATGGTGCCGTTTTATTTCACTTATGTCTGTATTGAAATCCTCTCCGGCACGATGCGCGGCACAGGCGATTCCCTTATCCCAATGATTATCACTGGTGTGGGAATTTGCGTATTGCGGGTAGTCTGGATTTTTGTGGCTGTTCCCATGTGGCCTGGAATCCAGAGTGTCATTATCAGCTACCCCATCACCTGGGCGTTCACCTCGATTTTGTTTATCATCTATTACTTGCAGGGGGGCTGGCTGCGCAAGCGCATTACACGCATGGGCTTTGCCCCTGAAGTTCGCCAAAAGCATAGAAAAGGATAAAAACGATTGATAGAAGCTGTAGAGCCGCTCCAAGTTGGGGCGGCTTTTTGCTTTTCTAATTCTTTCACATTTCTCTCCCCTGCTGTATATTATGGAATAAAGCAACGCGAAAGGGGGCGTCCCGAATGGGCAAGGTTCGCTGTAACGACCTTTGCGGCCGGTTTACCCGATGCCGTGGGATGTATGCAGTAGCTTTTGGGCTGGGGCTGGCAGTAGCCTGCTTTTGTCCGGTACAGCTGGTGTTATTCCTGACGGCTGTGATCATTGTGGCACTGGGGTTTTCCCTTTTGCGCCGCGCATGATGCTTTTTTGTGAAAGGATGGATTCTGATGAAAATTGTTGTCATGAAGAGTTCCGGTTTCCTCGGCTTTTTCCTGCGTCACATGTTTGGCATCCGTCGCCAGCTGGAAGAATAAAAAACGACGAACATACTGATCGGCAATGTGCCGGTCTTAAAAAATACTGTAGGGGACGCATTGTACGCGTCCCCTACGTCTGTCAAGAGAAATTTGTGTTTCCGTCAAATTATAAGGCTTTTCAGGGCACCTCCTCTTTTCATAAAAACCAGCTGAAAACTAATAGTAGCGCCCCTTCTTCAACAGCATCATCAGCATTAGGTATCCGCTGAGAAGAAGCAGCGTAAAATTGTACCGGGAGCGCAGCAAAACCAAAAAACCCAGTATACTCATTGGCAACAGTGTGAGAAATGAGATCGCTGTAACAATTCGTTCTGCCCACCCTATGGATATCCGTCTGCTAAGTGCAGCATAAATCGCCTGCCCGCCGTCCAATGGGCCGACTGGCAATAGGTGAAAAATTCCCAGCGCTGCATTGGCGGTCAGCAGCCGCAGTCCTAATTCTCCCGGAAGCAGACGCCATGTGGGAAACAGTACTAGACAAGCCACCAGATTGGCTGCAGGGCCTGCCAGAGAAATCAGGATATCTTTCCGATATCCCTCACGGCAGCGCCTTTCTTCCTGAATTTCCAGTCCGAAAAGTCCGCATTTCAGGCATACGGCAGGATCCCCCAGTACCTCCATACACAGCAGATGTCCACATTCATGCCAGACGGCTGCTGCCACACCTGCAATCCATACCCCGCTCCGGTCTGCAAGCAGAAGAAATGCAGCGGCGGCGGCAAAGCCGGCATGAATCTCCAGCCGCCGCCCGCCAATATACAGACAAATCACTCCTGCTGCAGCAAAGAAAGCAGCTGCGCACCCGTATGTTCTGCGGCCTCCTGCCACTCATCACCTGCCACCAGAGACTGATTCAATGTCTCCAGATACCAGGCACGTATCATCTGATACCACTCGGCCCCACTGAACCGCAGCGCCAGTGCTGCCAGCAAGATCAGGGAGCAGGCTGCAATCTGTATCCAAGTGACGCGCCGGGCATTATCAGTATTCTGGGCCCGACGCGCGGTTTTTTCTTCCATCAGTTCCGCTTCAGAAAGGGGATATTCCAACTTTGCCTCCCCCTCTCTGTTACAGAATAATGCAGATCAGCCCACTGCACCCGTCGTTGATAATGCGCTCAATTGTTTCGCGCAGCTTACCGCGCGCATCTTCGGGCATACGGTACAGCTTGTTATGCAGCCCCTCATTGACCAGTTCATGCAGTGACTTACCGAAAATATTTGACTCCCAGATTTTCCCGGGGCTTTCTTCAAATTCGCGCAGCAGGTACATCACCAGTTCTTCGGATTGCTGTTCGGAGCCGACAATAGGGGTGAGTTCCGTGCAGATCTGCGTGCGCATCATATGGATAGAGGGCGCTGCTGCCTTGAGGCGAATGCCGTATTTGCTGCCCTGACGGATGATTTCCGGTTCTTCCAGCGTCAGCTCATCGATATCGGGCATCACGATGCCGTAGCCCGTTTCCTGTACATCTTCATAAGCCTGCCGAATTTTTTCATAGCTCTTTTTAATCTCTGAAAGCTCCTGCAAAGAGCGGAAGAGTGCGCCTTCATCGTGAATTTCGATACCGGTCTTTTCACCCAGAATCTGATAAAACAAATTGGAAGACATTCGCAGGGATACCTGTGCTTCACCGCTGCCCAGCGCGACAGAGGAAAGCTCTGCCTGTTCGATATACTCACAGCATTCCGCTTCACGCAGCAGGTTGGAGACTTCCCGCACACGTGAAAGGCGGCTTCCGGCTTCGCGCAGTGCACCGAATACTGCTTCACGCAGCCAATGCCCTTTTTCCAGAGAAGCAATCCAGCGAGGCATGTCGATGCGCACTTCCCGAATGGGGAACTCAAACAGGATTTTGGAGAGGATACCGCGAATCTGTTCTTCCCCGATTTCCAGGCAGTTGACTGCCATCACAGGCACGCTGTATTTTTCCGTCAGGCGGGCGGCAAGCGACTGTGCTTCGGGAGAAGTGGGCTCCATACAGTTGAGCAGCACCACAAACGGCTTTTTGATTTCGCGCAGCTCCTGCACCACGCGCTCTTCGGCCTCTTCATACTCTTCGCGGGGAATCTCGCTGATGCTGCCATCTGTTGTGACCAGCAGGCCAATAGTGGAATGTTCGGTAATAACCTTCTTTGTGCCGATCTCTGCCGCCATGTTGAAGGGGATTGGCTCTTCATACCAGGGTGTCATGACCATGCGGGGCTGGTCGTCTTCAATATAGCCCAGCGCGCTGGGGACAATGTATCCCACACAGTCAATCATCCGCACATCAAAAGCCGCTGAGTCATCCACACGAACCGTAACGGCTTTTTCCGGGATGAATTTAGGCTCTGTGGTCATAATGGTGCGCCCAGAGGCAGACTGCGGCAGCTCATCTACGGCGCGGTCACGCTGGTAGTCGGACTCCATGTGCGGAATCACGATGGTATCCATAAATTTTTTGATAAAGGTGGATTTGCCCGTGCGCACAGGCCCCACCACCCCGATGTAAATATCCCCGTTGGTGCGCTGGGAAATATCGGTATAGATGTTTCTTTCGTCCATGAATCAACCATGCCTTTCCGCGGCCCGCTGTAGGCGGAAAGCCGCATAGAGTTGGCCGCAGAACCTGCGGCAATATTTTTTATTACAGAATCAGTTGGAAGCGAGCAGCAGCATCTGACCTTCGCTCAGCCGCTCTTCCGGAGAAGAAAGTCCGTTTTCTTCGCACAGGGCGCGCAGTGAAACGCCGTGCTCCCGCGCAATATCCCAAACCGACTCGTTCTCACCGGCATAATACAGGCACAAAACCGCTCCATCGCCGCCCTTTCTGCGGCTTTCATCGCCATGCATGGCAGAAACCGCACGGCAGGAAGCTGTATGCGACGCGATGCCGTTGACCTGCATTTCCACCGAGATTTCCAGCCCGGTATTCCCAGTAATTCGGTATCCAATTCCACCCGGCTGTGCCCAGCACAGCACACGTCCGCCTTCGGTGGAGCCGTTCCATGAACGGGAAAGGCTGAAATCCGCCATCTTTTCCAGGTAGAAGGGCGTCCCCTGCGGGTCACATGCCAAAATACACAGGTTCAGCTTTCCGGTAAAGAGGATCTGGCCGTTCTGAATTTCTGCGCTGATGCTGTTCATTTCATTCCAGACATCCAGAATCTTTGAAAAGGATTCTCCGCCGGTATCAATCTGAATTTTTTGCATAGCCTGTTCCGAGATAATTTCATCGATACAGCTCATCTGCACAGGGGCATGTTCCAATTCGGTTTCGTATTCGGTAGAATAGGCATCGGTAACAAAAGTGATCTCACGTTCGCGATATGCACAGGAGAAAGCAGAAAGACGAAGTTCCGCTTCCAGCCGCATGGGTTCGCCGCTGGAATCATTGCGCACCTGTAAGGAAAGATCGCACACTTCCATACGCAGGCTGCACCGGCAATCTTCCGAAGCGCCTTCACAATCCACCATCTGGCTGAAGGGGATTTCGAACTCCATGGTTTCCAGCGCGCCGTCTTCCAGCGCCGAACTATATAGTACTTCCATCCGGATGATGCCTTTGGCCAGCAATTTGCCGGAAACCGGGCGGCAGTCCTGCACCATACAACAGGCGCGGCTGCGCAGAACCGCTTCTACCGGAGGCTTGCTGTTGTTGATTTCCAGCATTTCTGAAATGGTAAACTGCTGCTCTCCCAAACCTGCCAAAGTACTGGCGGGAACTGTCTGCTGACGCTGTTCGAGAGCGGGGTCGTCGGCCTGCGTACAGATTTGACAGCTGCGGCGATCCCAAACCTGTGCACAGATGGAAAACGCGCCGTGAATATCCAGCCGTCTGGGGCTGGCAGCACGGCAGTTGACATATTCCAGCCGTGCTCCTACCCGTGCTGCACCGTTGACGGGTGTTTCCCGCAGGGGGATGACAGAGGAAAATCGGCTTTCGGTTTCGCAGCAGCGCACACAATCTTCGCGAGAATCCAGATAGAGGATTCGTACCCGCACCACGCCTTCGGTTTCCAGCTGGTCACCGTTGAGGGAATGGGAAGAGATGCAGGGCAGCACCTGGCATTTCAGGATACGCTGGATATCCGGACAGTAATCCGGCAGGCTGATATCCAGATCCAGAGGCTGTTCCTGACAGCCGTCGAACAGGACGGCACTGTCTGTGTATTCCGTCCGCTTGAATGTATACTCCATAGCTTTGCTCTCCTTCACTGATTTTCTACCCTATCTGTATGACTGTAAACTGGAGAATATGCCGCTGAAAAGAGGACAAAATAAAAAAGCTACCGGATTGTATAACCAGATAGCTTTTTTATATAGAATTATTCTTTTGTCTCTTGTGCAGAAGCCCGCTTTTGTTCCTTCTGGGCTTTTCTTTTCTCGCGGAGCCGGCGGAAAAAATCCTGCAACAGGGCGGCAGCTTCTTCCTGCATAAAACCAGCCGTTACCTGCGGATGGTGATTATACGGCAGTTCAAACAAATCCACAATAGAGCCACAGGAACCGGCTTTGTCATCTGCCGCGCCATAGACCACCTGCGGAATCCGGGCATTGATGATCGCCCCGGCGCACATGGGACACGGCTCCAATGTTACATACAGCTCACATTTCCACAAACGCCACCCGCCCAGTGTGCGGCAGGCATTGTGAATGGCTTCTATTTCTGCATGGCACAAAGCATTTTTATCTGCTTCACGGCGGTTGCGGCCCTCTGCAATGATTTTTCCCTCACAGACGATGACCGCTCCTACAGGGACTTCCCCTTCTTCCCCTGCTTCTCGAGCAAGCTCCAATGCACGCAGCATAGGTTCCTTTGCGGGGATAAACGAACGCTCCATCATCCGAGCAGGCTCTCTAAAGAGGAGCCGAGGAAGACAACCAAAAACGCGATGAATCCAGGATTGAGCACAAACGCAGAGACACGTGCAGAGGCAGAAAGCAGCATGGGCTCATATCGCCGCTGAAAATATTCCCGTTTGCGAAGCATCAAAACCACCAGGCTGACAATTCCAAGAAGAATCAAGCCAAAAAACAGGAAGTTATTCAGCATATCATACACTTCACTCGATACCACATCGCTGATCATATCGAAGAACAGCGAAAGGCCGTTATTCAGTGCATGGATCACAATCGTAATCCACAGGTTGTTGGTCTGCACCATAATGAAGCCCAACAGCAGGCCCACAATAAAAGTAAATGTAAACTGGATAAAATTACCGTGGTAAAATGCAAACAACAGCGCTGACCCGAAAACTGCGAAACCTTTGCCGTATTTACGCAGCTGTGAAAGGATGACGCCACGGAAGGCCAATTCTTCCACCAGCGGCGGAATCACTGCGATTTCAATGATGCACAAGATGGTCGAAAATACGGAATCGGTCGGGACAGACTCCGGAAGTGTTGCATTAAAGCCCATTTCTTCCAGTATAATGGCCACGATGTTTCCGGGGATGTTGCTGAGCATACAGGCTCCCACACCAAACAGGACAAACAGCACACTGGTGCTAAAGCCTACCTTTTCAAATGGAAAAGTTTCGGCAACCGGCAGCTTCATAAACGCGACGCACAGTAAAAATGGCCCGGCGACGCTGATGATGTATACCACGCTAACCAGCAGATAGTACATTTCTGAGCTCATTCCGCCGCTATTCAGAAGGTTCCGGTTAAACGGGTATCCAATCATCAGCAAAATCTGTGTAGACAGAAAGCTCAGTGCCAGCATCAGCACCTGAACGGCAAAACAAGACCAACCCATTACATTGGAAACATGGCGAATCTGCTTTTTACATTTCCATTCCGGAGTTTCCCAATATGGCACCTGGGGCGGGAACGGACTGTTTTGTCCCCAACCGCCGGGAGAATTCGGCATCTGATATTCGTTCATCGACAACACCTGCCCTTTCCTGGCAAAAGTAATGTAGTATTCTTACATTATGCACCAGAAGACAAGGGTCTGTCAACGGTATTTTTGTGCGGTATACGCGCCTGTCAGCAAATCTCATAACTACCGGCTGAAAGCTGCATAAACACTGCCTCGCCCTGCTGCCGGGCAGAAATTCCCGCTTCTTTTGCTGGCATACCATTTACCATCAGAGATTCCAGCTTGACGTTTTCCAGAATTAGCTCTGCCTGCGCGTCAAACGGAACGACAAAATGATAGGCAAATCGGCCGTCTTCCAATGCTTTCCATCCGCTTTCATATTGGCCAGCCGGAGAATTGACGCGTGCTTCTGCATGACCGATACGGGCATCGGGTTTCGGAGCCAAACGAACCTTTTTAAAGCCCGGCTCTTCTTCGCTGGGGTTGATACCGCACACATCGCGGTACATCCATTCTACCACCGATCCATATGCATAGTGGTTCATGGAGTTCATACCGATACCGCTGATCTTCCCATCCGGCAGAACAGAATTCCAACGCTCCCAGATGGTAGTTGCGCCCATACGCACTTCATACAACCAGCTGGGCAAATCTTCCTGCAAAAGCAATGTATAAGCAGAATGGCTGTCTCCACTGCGGCTAAGCGCACGGCACAGAACCGGAGTCCCCAAAAATCCGGTTTTGAGATGCATGCCCGCTCCTTCCAGCAATTCCTGCAGCAAGCGTAGATTCTTTTCGCGATATTCCGGCGGAACAATATCATATTGCAGCGCAAGCACCAGACCAGTCTGGGTGGCAGCTGCACACCGGCCGCCCGGAGTAAAGTATTCCTTTCGGATTGCCGCCAGAATTTCTTCTGCCAGCTGTCCATATTCCTGCTGAAGCTCTTCCATTCCGAGAACCCCTGCCGCTTTGGAAACGATCTGCGCACAGCGATAGTAATAAACCGAACACAAATAAGTGATATCCGTACCGCCCATCACAGCTTCCGGGTCCATTCCATACCGGGGGCCATCGAGTGCCAGCCAGTCGCCAAAATGGAATTTTTCTGCGAGCCACAACCGGGTATTGCCGGTAGCTTCGTCTTCCCCACGCACCCAGTCTACCCAGGCTTTCATGCCTGCAAACTGTTCACGCAGCTTTTCTTTTCCTCCGTTATAAACATAGCGGTTCCACGGGACAATCGCACCTGCATCTGCCCATCCACAGGCACCCATTCCTTCCAGCATAGGATGGCCGCTGTCGGGTCGTGCAATTAACGGCGCAACAAACGGCACACAGCCGTTGCGGATTTCCTGCTCTTTCCACATATCACAGCAATATTTATCGTAAAATGCGGAACAATCCATCACAAAGCATGCGGTTGAACTGAACACCTGTGCATCGCCTGTCCAGCCCATGCGCTCGTCACGCTGCGGGCAGTCGGTCGGTACATCCACAAAGTTATCCTTCTGGCTCCACTTAGCGTTCAAAATTAGTTGGTTCACCAGCTCGTTACCGGTGGTCAGCTCGCCGATTTCCTCCAGATCAGAGTACAGGCTGCATCCTGTAAAAGCCGTTTCGTCGGGCTTTCCACCGGGCCAGCCCATAACTTTGATGTACCGATATCCATAGAAAGTAAAATGCGGACGCACCAGCGCCGGACGGCCATCGGAAACAAACCGGTACTCACACAGTGCGCTGCGCATATTGTCTCGATAGAAACATTCTTCCTGCAAAAGTTCGCCGAATTGCAGACGAAGCTGTGTTCCCTTGGGAAGATTGGCCTGCAATTCAAACCATCCGGTGATGACCTGTCCCATATCGAGCACCCATTCATCCTTCTTGGTGTGCAAAAGCTTCGGAACAAAAGTCTCGTGCTTCTTTACCGGCAAGCTCAGACGCGGAGAAGGTTCTGCCAGCGGGAGAGAAGGCTCCTTTGCCACCACCGGTAGCCAGTCATAAGTATCTCCATCCGGTGTATCCCAACCGGGAACCTCTTTGGCCTGTTCGTAACGTTCACCATCATAAATGCTGCTGAAAGTAACCGGTGCAGGCGCGCATTGCCAGCTGTCATCTGTTCCCAGCACAAACTCCCGGCCATCTGCCATAGTGACGCGAACTTCCAGCAAAAGCAGAAATTCCTCTGCAAAAGCTTCGCAGGGAGTACCGGGGTCATCACTTTTGTAATCGGCGGCTGTTCCGTCAAAACCAAAATGACCTTTTGCCCAGCCATTACCCAGCATAGCGCCCACTGTATTGGCTCCGGCATGCAGCAGGTTTGTCACATCATATGTCTGATATTGCAGCCATTTGTCATATCCGGTACAGCCAGGCGCGAGGTATTCATCATTCGCCTTTTCCCCATTGACAGAAAGCTCATATAATCCCAGACCTGTTGCGTAGATTCGCGCACTCACCGGTTGCTCTTCCAACACAAAGCTGCGGCGCATCAGCGGATGTACACTCTTTTCAAGAGACGGGGAAATCCACGTTCCAGCCCACTCTTCCCCCATTTTGGAAGTTTCAAACCAGACTGGTTCACTGATAGCAGTTTCTCCGGTATCGGCACACACCGTTACCCGCCACCAATACCGTGTGCGGGGAGAAAGTTCCATTGTCAACGGTACATCAATCGAAGAAAGGCTGCTGTCTTCTCCGGAATCCCACAGAACCTCCTGAAAATCCGGTCTCTTTGAAACCTCGATTTTAGCCCATTCCTGCTCTTTGGCGTCCGTTTCTTCCACCTTCCAGGAAAGCGACGGTACGCCCAATTCAAAACCCAGAGGGTTTATGATTCGATTGGTTTTCAGTCCTGTTATCTTCAAAGCAAACTCCTCCTTTATCGGCTTTCAAGATTCTTTTTTCATGATACCGCAGATTTTTATCTTGGTACAGGACGTAATGGGCAAACATTTACGTCCTTATTTGCAAAAACGGGGACTGCCTCAATCCTTATGGATTCCGACAATCCCCGTTTTATTTTAAGAATTTCCTCCAAACAATTGGTTGACAAAGCCCTGCATCAGCTGTTTGAGCGCATCTGTTACGCCATCTGTTTCCAGAACAAATTCACCATTTTCAATCCGCACATTGGTCACACCAAGCGAAACGTCAAGCCCTTGCTCTTCCAATGAAAGGCGCGGAGTTTGAAGTATCAGCGTTTCTCCATCCACCGTCACATTTTCCGGCAGCTTTTCTTTGGCCATGGAGAGCACGAAAGAGGTCGGAAGCGGCAGTTTACCCATCTGTGCTTCTGTTACATGAAGACAGATCGTCTCCCCTTTATATTGTACATCAATCCTGCAATGGGCGGTTCCGTGAATCCATTTATAAGTTACAGGCATCCACACATCCAGCAGGTTATCCTCTCCGATGCGCAGCACCATTTCTTTCATGGTTTCATGGCCAGTTTGTTCTCCCAGATACGCCAAATACTGATTGACTTCCTCAGCTGTCGCACGAATTTCAGTTCCCATAATCGTCCCCTGTATCAGTTCTCCCAGAAGCTGGGAGGAAGGTTCCCGTTCTTCCTGCGTCGTTTCTGGCATGGTCTGCCACGTTGCACTGATATATAATGAAGCCGTTGTTATCAGCAATATTGCCAGCAGCGCGCCGACCACCATCAACGTTTTTTTACTGTCTTGCATGCCGCCCCTCCTGCATATGTTTTTATTTCAGTTCAGCAATCGTTACGCCGTTTTCGCCCTCACCAAAAACACCCAACCGATAGCTTTTAATGGAAGGATGCATCCGCAAATGCTGCTGCACCGCGGTACGCAGTGCGCCGGTTCCCTTACCATGAATAATAGTAATCTGGTGGATGCCTGTCAGAATGGCATAGTCAATATACTGATCCAGCGTCATCAAAGCCTCTTCTACCATCTGGCCCCGCAAATCGACTTCGTTGATAGAGCGTCCGCTGGGGCTTTCCTGACCCTGGGCTCCTCTGGCAACCGAACGAGTTACCCGGCGTTCCCGGCGATTGGGGCCGGCAGATGCAGTGTTTTTCGGCTCTTTGATGAGCCGCAGATTCGACATAGGCACGCGGGTTTTGATGATGCCCGCCTGTACCAATACCTGGTCGCCATCCTTGGGCAGCTCCAGCACCACGGCTTTTTTATCGATATCGAAAATCAGCACGTTATCCCCTACCTGCAAGGGCCGGGGCAGCTTATAACCATCATCTTTCTTTCTGCCATGCACCGGGTCGGCGGTATCCTCCAGTTTTTTCATACCAGAGCGCAGGCGAGCTTTCTGTTCAGCAGAAAGGGTCTTGTTTTGCTGGCGGCGCAGTTCGTCCATCTCGTTGAGCAGGGTATCAATCTGCGCCCGGGTACGGGCCACCAGCTGGGATGCCTGCTGACGGGCTTTTTCCATCTCTTGTCCGGCTTCTTTTTCCACCTGACGGCGTTTATCTTCCGCAGCCCGGCGGGCTTCTTCAGCTTCCCGGCGCAGCTGGTCCAGTTTCTTCCGCTCAAATTCCAGCTTTTGACGGCTGGCTTCCAGATTCTGCACGACATCTTCAAACTGGGAATTTTCCTCGGAAACCAGAGATTTTGCCCGGTCTACAATAGCAGGCTCCATCCCCAGCCGCAGGGAAATAGCAAAAGCGTTGGAACGTCCCGGCACACCGATAAGCAGCCGATAAGTAGGACGCAGTGTGGCAACGTCAAACTCGCAACAGCCATTTTCTACGCCGGGTGTCTGCAAAGCATAGGCTTTCAGCTCAGCATAGTGAGTGGTGGCGGCCATACGCACGCCCTTTTCCCTCAGCGCTTCCAAAATGGACATGGCCAATGCCGCACCCTCGATGGGGTCAGTACCGGCGCCCAGTTCGTCCAGCAGCACCAGACTTCTGTTATCAGCCTGCCCCAGAATACGGATAATATTGGTCATATGAGCAGAAAATGTAGAGAGAGACTGCTCAATGCTCTGTTCATCGCCGATATCCACCAGAACTTGATCAAACACGGAAATCTCACTCTCATCCGCCACCGGCAGCATCAGGCCGCACATAGCCATAAGACTCAACAGGCCAATCGTTTTCAGAGAAACGGTTTTACCGCCGGTATTGGGGCCGGTGATGACCAAAGTATCAAAAGTCTCACCCAGAGAAATATCGGTAGGAACGACCTTTTCTTTGGCAATCAAGGGATGCCGGGCCTGTTTCAAATTGATTCGGCCCATATCATTCACCCGAGGCAGAGAGGCTTTCATTTTATATGCCAGATTTGCTTTCGCAAAGATGACGTTCAGCTCTACCGCCGCCTGATAGCTTTGAATTATTCCGTCGGCAAAAGAACCAACTTCGCCGGAAAGCTCCAGCAGAATCCGCTCGATTTCGGCCTGCTCTTTGGAAAGGAGCACCCGGATTTCGTTGTTGGCCTCCACCACACCCATAGGCTCCACAAATACCGTGGCGCCGCTGGCAGAGGTATCGTGAACCAGGCCGGGAATTTCACCCCTGCACTCGGACTTGACCGGCACCACATAGCGCCCTGAACGCATGGTGACAATGGGGTCCTGCAAGTATTTCTGATAGGCGGGAGAACGAATCATTTTATCAAGCTGCTCCCGCACCCGACCGGAAGCATTGCGGATCTTGCGGCGAATATTAGCCAGCTCGGGGGAAGCATTGTCAGCTACTTCCTCTTCATTCTGCACTACAGCAAAAATCCGATCTTCCAGATATTTATTGGGGGCCAACGCTTCAAAGCGCCAATCAATACGGGTTTTCATACCCTCGCTTTTGCTTCGCCATTCGGTGACGCCCCGGATATTCCGCAGTACGCTGCCAATTCGCAGCAGCTCCACCAGATTCAGTGTTCCGCCTGCCTCGGCACGGCGCAGGGCATTGGTGACATTTTTCAGCCCGCCAAAGGAAGGCGCACCAAACCGTGCCATCATGACATAGGCATCGTCTGTTTCGCCCAGCATCCGCTGTACATCTTCCAGCGAGGATGCTGGTTTGATTTCGCGGGCTAGTGTGGCCGCGTCGTCGCAGGCAGTCTCTTCGGCCAGCAGGTGAAGGATTTTATCCAGTTCAACCGCTCGCCAGTGCCGCCCGGCAATTTCGGTATTCATATGTTTGTACCTCCAAAGGAAAGTAAACGATTTCGTAAATAATTTTTCAAAGTCCGCTTGCCTGTTCTACGCGAAGACAGGCCCAATTCAACCTTTTCTGTTATTTATTCTTCCATTTGATGATAAAATTCCAGTGTGGAAAAACTGCGCTGCAATGTATGTATCACATACCGCTCTGATGCTTTCGCTGCCTGCTTCAGACCCTCCGGGGAAAGTTGGAAGGAGAATAACTTGTCAAAGTCCGCATAAATGCTGTGACGCAGAGCCGTTACCATCCCTTTTTGCATGGGAATGGCTTCTTCCGCAAGATTTCGGGCACAGTCCGCACACAGCAGCGTACCGGAACGGGGCAGAAATAGCATGGTATCTGCCTCATAGCAGCCGCAGCCCTGACAATACAGCAAATCCGGCATGTAACCGGAAAAACTCATCATCCGCATTTCTACCACCAGTTTCAACAGCAGCGCAGGACGGGTGTTTTGGGAAAGGAAATACAGCGCGTTGAGCATCAGCCGCAAATAGTCCTCTGCCGGGCTTTCTTCTGGAACCAGTACCCCTGCCAGCTCACAGAAATATTGTGCCAACGCCAATCGGCTGATATCTCCGCGCAGTCCAAAAAAGCTTTCTTTGGGCCGGGCATCGTCGATCATCACCCGTTCCCGGCCCTTATAAATCGAAAACTGAGAGTAGCACAACAGGCTGGTTCCCGAAGCCTTACGGCTCCGAATCGTTTTGGCCTGTCTGGCAAATCCCCGGAGAACCCCAGCACTGCGTGTGAGAAGTGTTACCAACCGGTCGCTCTCCCCCACAGTCTGCTCCCGGATGACCAGACCATCCGTCTCGATCTGCATCGTGTTCCTCCCTCTTCCCCGCTGCCAATGACTGCTGGTGCAGGCGGCTGTATTGCAGATAGGCCTCCACACTTCCTGTCTGGCAGAAACATTTCCACGCGGTTCGTTCGTCCATCTTTTTCAAGCCCCCTTTTCCTCTTACAAATAGAGTATTTGTAAAAGGCCCCGGGGTATGAATGGAAAATAATTGTTTGTTCGCCTTTTTCCGGCAGACTTTTTGCCTCTTTTATGGTATGGGCAGATCAGCCGTTAAAGTCTGTTTTGTCGTATCCGAGGGTATGGAGCACCGCTTCCCGGTTGCGCCAATCCTCTTTGACCTTGACCCACAATTTCAAATTGATTTTGCAGCCGAAAAATTTCTCCATGTCCTGACGGGCATAGGTGCCCACCTTTTTCAGCATGGAGCCACCTTTTCCGATAATGATGCCTTTATGGCTGTCACGTTCGCAGAAAATTACCGCATCAATATCCGTTGCGGAGCCATCCTCCCGCTCACGCATACGCTCTACGGCCACAGCGGTTCCATGGGGAATTTCTCTGTCCAGCAGGCGCAGCAGCTTTTCCCGAACCATTTCTGCGGCCAGCACGCGCTCGGGCTGGTCAGTAAGGGTGTCTTCATCAAAGAAATGGCCACCGGGCTGGCACAACTTCTCCAGTTCCTGAATCAGCTCCTCTACACCGCTGCCGTCCTGAGCGGACACAGGCACCACGGCTTCAAAGGGGAACAGAGCAGAAAGCTCTGCAATCTGTGCCATAAGCTGAGTTTTGTCTTCCAGCAAATCAATTTTATTGATAGCCAGCAAAGCAGGCATCCCGGATTTCTGGAAACGTTCAATCAAGTCCCGGTCGGCAGGGGAAATCTTCTCTCCGGCTTCCACCACCAGCAATCCAGCATCCACATTAGCCACCGACTCGGTGACGGACTTGACCATATAATCGCCCAGACGGCTCCGGGACTTGTGCAGGCCGGGGGTATCCAGAAATACCAGCTGGTTTTCCCCGCGGGTGAGCACGCCCATAATCCGGGTGCGGGTGGTCTGGGGCTTACTGGACACAATGGCCACCTTCTGACCCAGCATCCGGTTCAACAGGGAAGATTTTCCCACATTCGGTCTTCCTACAATGGCGACAAACGCCGCCTTATCTTCCTGACGGTATTCCATGCATAACTCCTTTTTATCACCTTATATCAGTCAATTTCTATTCTAACAAAAATCAAGGGCGCATTTTTAAAAAGTGAATTTGAAATTGCAAGGGAAAATCGGAATCAGCAGAACAGATGTCCACTCTTCTAAAATGCATCCTATATCACAGTTTCTATTGTAATCCAGCGCCGCTTCTCTGTCAAACCCTTCCGGGTGTTTCTTTAAAATTTTACTCCATGACAAAATCAGCTTCCGTCCAAAAGGGCGAAAGCTGACATTCGGTTTATTTACGGCGGGTCAAATGCAGCCGTTCCAACAAGGGAGCAGGCCCCCATTGGATAAACCCCACCGATACTATGGCAGAAAGCCCCAGTAAAGGCAGGCGCCACCAGACACGAAGAAAGTACTCCCAGATTGCCCGGAAGGTGTCCGGGTTCCAGAACAGGCAAATTCCCACGCCTACGGCAAACAGCGCGCACACCAGCACAGCCCCGGCAGCCGTATCTTTGACTACCCTGGCCCACTGGCTAAAGCCCTCGGTATCGCGGTCGCACAGGCGCTCAATTGAGGTGTTTACCACCTCGGCGCACAGTACCAGTCCAAAGGTAAGGAACAGGATGGCATATTCCGACCGGTTCAACCCAAAAAAGCCGGAAAAGCCAATCACATACAGTGCGGCCACAACATGTGCCCGCATATTTCGCTCCTGTACCAGACAGTATCCGATTCCCTGCACAGCCGCCCAAAGGCTCTTATAAAATGGCCGTTTTTTATTCATCGCCAAAAGTGTATGCACTGGTAGAAGGCAGCCCCAGCATACTCATGACCAGTTCTTCCTTTTCGCGCATACGAACTCGCTCAATACCGCCGTTTTCGTGGTCATATCCCAGCAGATGCAGCATGGAATGAGCTGTCAGATAGCCCACTTCCCGCTCAAAGCTGTGGCCAAAACGCTTGGCCTGCTCCAGCGCCTTGGGAATCGAAATCACGATATCGCCCAGAATCTTTGCGCCGGTATTGTGGTTCTCGTCATATACACCGTTCTCTCCCATCGGGAAGGAAAGAACATCAGTCGGCATATCCTTTTCCCGGTATTCCCGGTTCAACTCACGGATCTGCTCGTTATCCACGAAAGTCACACTGATTTCCGCTGAATAGGGGAAATTCTCCATACGAAGCACCGCATTGCAGCAGCGGCGCACCAGCATCCGCATTCCGGTAGGAATCTTGACAGCTTTCTGCTTATTGGTGATAATTACTCTTATTTTTTCCATTTTTTGCGCCAGCCTCCTCGTATTTTTCATATGCTTTAATAATATCCTGTACCAGTTTATGGCGAACGACATCCCGCTCAGTAAAGCGGAAAATAGCGATGTCCTCCACGTTTTTCAGGATACGCATGGCATCTTTCAATCCGGAACGTTTGCCGTCCGGCAGGTCAATCTGGGTGATATCACCGGTAATGACCATTTTAGAATTAAAGCCCAATCGGGTCAGGAACATCTTCATCTGCTCCGGCGTGGTATTCTGCGCTTCATCCAGAATAATAAAGCTGTCATCCAGTGTCCGGCCTCTCATATAAGCCAGAGGAGCGACCTCAATGTTTCCACGCTCCACATATTTCTGGTAGCTTTCAGCACCGAGCATATCGAACAGTGCATCATACAAAGGCCGCAGATAGGGGTCTACCTTCTGCTGCAAATCACCGGGCAGGAACCCCAGCTTTTCGCCAGCCTCTACTGCCGGGCGGGTCAGTATAATCCGGTTGACTTCCTGTGCTCGGAAAGCCGTTACCGCCATTGCCACTGCCAGATAGGTTTTACCGGTACCTGCCGGTCCCACGCCAATGGTAATCGTATTGGAGCGGATATCAGAACAATATTGCTTCTGTCCCACCGTTTTGGGCTTGACGGGCTTTCCCTTGCTGGTAATACAGATACAGTCCCCAGCCAGAGATTGCAGCTTTTGTTCGGACCCTTCATTGACCATGGAAATACAGTAGCGCACATTTTGCTCTGTCAGCGCCTCACCTTTGTTGATAAGATTCAAAAGGCTTTCAATTGCACGTACTGCACGATAGACACATTCTGCATCACCGGAAACTTTGATTTCTGAGTCCCGGTTTATGATACTCACACCATACTCTTTTTCGAGCAGCCGTACATTGCTGTCAAGGCTGCCGAACAGAGCCGCAGCCTGCTCCATCCTGTCAATATTGATCCGTTGTTCAAACATAGCATCACCTAGTATTTTCCGAAGTTTGACATCTATTTCCGACATTGGAAATTTTCGTTTTTATTATAGCATATCCTTCACCGCTCGTCATTAAATAATTCATAAAAAAATCAACAAATTTTAGCTCATTTATACAGTATTTCTCACATATCCCGGTTTAAAAAAGCCGATTCAGAAACTATATTCTGTGCAAGAGTTTATTTTTAAGCCGTTGAAAAAGTTTTGTGGTACCGGCAATTTGCACAACAAAGCAGCTGAAAAAGGGCGCCGTGTGCCAGTGGCACACAAATAAGTCGCCGACCGTAGCGGCAGCGAAGACTTGGACAAAAATTTTTGCATCTCGGGGCAGCTTCTGCAATTTTACAGCGATTCCCACGCGAACTATTTTGTGCAATTTTTTCTGCCGGTTGGGTTTATCGACAAGCTGTTTATTTTTTAATAAATCCTGTTATTCAAACAAAATCTCCTGTGTATATCCAATTTCTTCCTGACACTGCGCACGTACCGACAGAGTAAAGCACCCATTTTTGATTGATTGTTCTATTTCCTGCCGCAATACACACCCGGTATCTCCCAACAAAGTACGCTGCTGCAAGGTTACTGCGTCCCAAGCTAATTTTTCCGCCTCCTTCTGTGTAAGGTACTGTACAGTTTCCCGATATTCTGTCCAGATTTCTGTCGTTACGGATAAAGGAAGCGGTGTTTCCAACAGCTGTACAGAAACCTCTTGCTGCTCCTGCTTCCATAACCCGGAGGGCTCTTCACGCAGCGTCAGGGGAAGCCGGATTCCAAATACAGAAATACTTTTGCGCAGCAGAGTGTTTCCGGTTTCTTCTACCTTCTGCTGCTTCAGAGGAATCTGAGCGGTAAAGGTTCGGCGGGTTTTGGCGACTACATTTCCCCGAGCATATACGGCATGCGTTCCTCCCTGCTGGTCTTCTACAATACCCGATATCAGAAGCTGGCCTTTGGTGACGGCATCGCCCTCTCGCACGACTGCTTCCCCATCAAATGCATCAATGGAGAGAATCTGCCCGTCTACAGAGGCCAAAACATTGGCTGGGGTTTCACTGGACTGCTCCTGCGGTTTTGGAATCCCTTCTCCTATACAGATTTCCGCACTGCACATTTTTGTATTTACGCTGACCCAGCCGATCTCCGGAAAACGCTCCATCAATTCGGCCGCCAGATTTTGTGCATCAATCCTGTCTCTCACTGCTCCCTCAAAAAGCCCCTCTTCTTCTGCTGCGGAAAGAAGCGTTTGCTGTGGAAGCTGTTCATTGCCCGAAACCGTAATAATCCAATACCGGCTGGAAAGGAGCCATAAAAGGATCATCCCCAAAACCGCACCGGCAATCAATCCCTTTCTGCGCCCAAGCTTCCAGAAGAAAAAAGGCATCCCTTTGCGCCGAATCACCCGAAGACGCACGCCGCTCTTTCGTGCCAAATCTTTCAGCGCTGTATATTCCGAAGCGCGCACACGGCAGCGAAAAGAGCACTCCCCCTGATACGGAGACATTCCCCAAAACCAGAAACCGGAACGGGCACAGAGGCTCAGAAAGCGCTCTGCCTGCCCCTTCTTTTTTCCCAAAATGACGAACTCCACCCAGCCGGTAAGCCATCTCGTCAGTCGTACCATGATATCCTTATCTCCTTACAGCAGATATTCTACACCGGAAAGAAATCCTTCCACAATCATGGTGGTTCCGGTCATGCAGCGAATCCGCAGGTTTCTTCCGGTAATCCGTACAGAAAACCTGCCAAGCCGCAAACGTACCACACCGGTATCGTACTCCATAACGCCCCCACTGCCTTCGATCACTGCACGCCGGTTGCCACACAGTTCAATGCGTCCACCCGTTGCCGCGGGATTGGTTGCAGCGGGTGAAAGGAGAAAGGAATCCTTCCACCCTCCCTGTTTCGTTTTACTATGTTCCATACTGCACATCCTTCCCGGTTGGACTCTGTTTTTCTTTCTTCGTCAGATATATGCATGTGGACATCCTTTACATGACTGATACTTGTACGGGAAACAGGAATGTTTCGTATCGGAAACGGATACATATAAATAAAATCATAAGAGCGTTTGTGTGCAAAAGGAGCGTATTCACTATGAAAAAAGAAAGAACCGACGCTGTCCGTAAAACCTTGCGGCAATGGACAACGGCGGCCTTCGTATGTCTTCTGGCTGTATATCTGCTCAAAAAGCCGGAAGTTGCATCTGTGGGAGTATTGCAGGGAATGGATGCGTGTCTGGGGACGCTGGTTCCCTCTCTCTTTCCATTTATGGTGCTCAGCTGCTATCTTACAGAAAGCGGGATCGCCTCGCGGTGCGGAAAAATCGGGGCGTTTCTGATGCATCATGTGTTCCGCCTCCCGGGATGTGCTGCGCCGGTGTTGCTGTTGGGATTGATTGGCGGGTATCCCGCCGGGGCAAAAACGGCAGCGCGCCTGATGGAGCGGGGAGAATTGACACACGAACAGGCAGGAAGACTGTTATGTTTTTGTATCAGTGCCGGCCCGCCGTTTGTCCTTACCACAGTCGGCGCATGTCTGCTGGGCAATCATAGCGCGGGAATCATCCTTCTGCTATCCCTCAGTGTTGCGGCACTATTGCTGGGGCTTCTGACCCGGTTTTTCTGCGGAAAGGAAAACGAGATGCAGATTTTGTCTCCGGCTGCACCCGCTGCCTCTCCGTTTGTTTCCGCTGTTTTCGGCGCCAGCCGCGCAATGGCCTCTATGTGTGCCTTTGTCGTGGTATTTTCGGTACTGCTTGCTTTGATTCGAGATACAGGCGTGATCCCACATATTGTACGAAACCTGCTTTTACTGGGAGTTCCTCCGGGAGATGCTGCTGCTCTTCCATCTTTTATCAGCGAGGTGACCTCCGGATGTCGGGACGGGGCACTAATGCGAGCCTCCCTTCCCCTGTTTGCTTTTGGTCTGGGCTGGGGTGGCCTTTGTGTCCACTTGCAGATTTTTTCTTTCTTTGAAAAATTTCCCATTCCGCGTCTGAAATTTTGGATATACCGGCTGCTTCACGGAATTTTGTCCGCGTCCATTACCTGGCAGCTACTCCCCTTTTTTCCAGAATACAGTACGGCTTCTTCCATTTGGTCACAGGAGATTCAGGGGGCTATGGCTTCTTCTGTTCCGGCAGCTGCTGCTTTATTTTTGCTGCTGCTTGTCATGGCGCTGGACGGCAGCGGGATCACCTTTAGAAAACGGGCTAAAACTTCAAGTAATACCTGAAAATCAACATCTACAGCGCAATTTTATTGATCCTCTTTCTTCAATTCATAGCATTTCACTCTGCACACTTTCTTTGAACCAAATTTTTCCGTTATCTGGCCATAGCCGCAGAATTTCATGCCGCATTTTTCCATCACACGGCCCGAAGCAGGGTTATCGACATGATGTCTGGCAATAATTTTTATAAAGCCTTCATGGAATAATTTTTCAAGCACAGCGTGAAAACATTCCGTCATGATCCCCTGGCCCCAATATGCATGGGATAATACATATCCGATTTCGGCCGTCTTGCTGTCAGAACTCATATTTACCACATCAATGCAGCCGATAGGTTCGTCTGTCCCCTTGATCGTGATGGCCCAACGGTAATCAAAACCCTCTGATGCCTGTTTCAAATACATTTTCAACAAATCCTGCGTAGCCGAGACTCCTTCATGGGGATGCCATCTGCAATACCGCGCAACCCTTTCGTCGTATGTCCAGTTCTGGTACATCTTTTCGGCATCATCTTCCCGAAATGGCCTTAAGAGCAGTCTTTCAGTTTCCAGGGTATTCATTTTCTAATTCCTCCTCAAATTGAAAATATAAAAAACCCAGAAGCCTGAAAAGGCTTCTGGGTTTTTTACGATGGAGGCGACACCCAGATTTGAACTGGGGAATCAGGGTTTTGCAGACCCATGCCTTACCACTTGGCTATGTCGCCATAAAGTAATGACGCTTATCATAAAAATAAGCGTCATTTGGAGCGGACGACGAGGCTCGAACTCGCTACCTCCACCTTGGCAAGGTGGCGCTC
>CAMLSX010000025.1 GCA_946484175.1 uncultured Clostridia bacterium | reverse complement strand
GACGGTTCCTTTCCCGCTTCTTTGTGCCCCTTTCTTCTCGCAGAAGAAAGGGCAAGTACCTGTTTTCGCCGAGGCGGCGGAGGACTCCCTCAGTCTGCTTACGCAGACAGCTCCCTCCAAGAGGGAGCCATAAGCCCTAACCCCGCGGCTTGTTCCGCGACACGCCAGAGTGAGCAAAGCTCAGTGGCGGTCGAAGGCGATGCCGCACGAACTGGCGACCACGGAGCAGATTGCCTTAGCACGCCCACTGCGAGCTAATTGAACCGCCGCGCACAAATTCCCGCAGGGAATTTACAAGCGCGGCAGGTTCCGCGTCGTTTTCTGCATCGGAACTTCGTGGAAGATCGCAAAGGAACCAAGACGGTTCCTTTGCCGCTTCTTTGTGCCCCTTTCTTCTCGCAGAAGAAAGGGCAATCCCCTGTTCTCGCTGTGGCAGCGGAGGACTCCCTCAGTCTGCTTACGCAGACAGCTCCCTCCAAGAGGGAGCCATAAGCCCTAACCCCGCGGCTTGTTCCGCGACACGCCAGAGTGAGCAAAGCTCAGTGGCGGTCGAAGGCGATGCCGCACGAACTGGCGACCACGGAGCAGATTGCCTTAGCACGCCCACTGCGAGCTAATTGAACCGCCGCGCACAAATTCCCGCAGGGAATTTACAAGCGCGGCAGGTTCCGCGTCGTTTTCTGCATCGGAACTTCGTGGAAGATCGCAAAGGAACCAAGACGGTTCCTTTGCCGCTTCTTTGTGCCCCTTTCTTCTCGCAGAAGAAAGGGCAATCCCCTTCCATCGCCGGGGCGGCGGTGTTGTTTGCGGGCGGTTGATAAGATTTCATGATAAATCCAAACCGGCATCTGGAAAACTTTTTCCGGGTGCCGGTTTTTTCGTAAAAACCCTATTTTCTCCGTATAGTTTCCGGAAATCCGTTGACAAATAAAAAAGAAAACGGTAATATGGTAAAGGTACAAATGTTCGTTTTTTATTGGCCGTTATTCTCTGTATCAAAAGAGCAAAACGGCCATTTTTCAGCCGAAAAAGGAGGGCTTTTATGAGTGAGATGCAAGAAGACCGGTTTCAGCTGGTTTCCCCCTATAAGCCCACCGGCGACCAGCCGGAAGCAATCGCACAGCTGGTGGAAGGGCTCAACCGGGGCGATAAAGAGCAGACTTTGCTGGGCGTCACCGGTTCCGGTAAAACCTTTACAATGGCGAATATTATCGCCCAGGTAAACCGCCCTACTTTGGTGCTGGCGCATAATAAGACGCTGGCTGCCCAGCTGTGCTCCGAGTTCCGGGAGTTCTTTCCCAATAATGCGGTGGAATACTTCGTATCGTATTATGACTATTATCAGCCGGAAGCTTATATTGCCACGACGGATACTTATATCGAAAAGGATTCCGCCATCAATGATGAAATCGATAAGCTGCGCCACTCTGCCACATCGGCACTTTCCGAGCGGCGGGACGTGATTATCGTGGCCAGCGTTTCCTGCATCTACAGCTTGGGCGACCCCATCGACTACCGCACGATGGTCATTTCTCTGCGCCCCGGTATGGAGAAAAGCCGTGACGATTTGCTGCGTAAGCTGGTGGAAATCCAGTACGAGCGCAACGACATCAACTTTACCCGAAACAAATTCCGCGTCCGGGGCGATGTGGTGGAAATCTTTCCGGCGCAGTCCAATGATACCGTGATTCGGGTAGAATTTTTTGGAGATGAGATCGACCGGATTTCGGAAATCAATTCTCTGACCGGCGAGTTTAAGGCAGAACTGAAACACGTGGCCATTTATCCCGCTTCTCACTACATCGTTCCGCGGGAAAAGATGCTTCAGGCCGTGAAGGAAATCGAAGCGGAAATGATTGAGCGGGTAAAGTACTTCAAAGAACACGGAAAGTTGATCGAAGCCCAGCGCATTGAGCAGCGCACCCAGTACGATATGGAAATGCTCACGGAAATCGGTTTTTGTAAGGGCATCGAAAACTATTCCCGCATCATGTCGGGAAGAAAGCCCGGCAGCGCCCCCTTTACGCTGATTGACTATTTCCCCGACGATTTTCTGCTGATGGTGGACGAGTCCCACGTGACGCTGCCCCAGGTGCGGGCGATGTATGCCGGCGATAAGGCGAGAAAAGAAGCGCTGATCGAATACGGGTTCCGGCTGCCTTCGGCCTATGATAACCGGCCTTTAAACTTCGACGAGTTTTACAAGCATATCAATCAGGTGATTTTCGTCAGTGCAACCCCCGGCGATCTGGAATTGGAGAAATCCACACAGGTGGTGGAACAGGTGATCCGTCCCACGGGCTTGCTGGATCCGGAAATTGTGGTCAAGCCTACCGAGGGACAGATCGACGACCTGATTTCTGAAATTAACCTGCGCACCGCGAAAGACCAGCGAGTGCTGGTGACCACACTGACCAAAAAGATGGCCGAAGATTTGACGGACTTTCTCGACAATATGGGAATTCGTGTGCGGTATATGCACCACGACGTGGATACCGTGGAGCGTATGGAGATTATCCGCGACCTGCGTCTGGGCGAGTTTGACGTGCTCATCGGCATTAACCTGCTGCGGGAGGGTCTGGATATTCCTGAGGTATCGCTGGTGGCTATTCTGGATGCGGACAAAGAGGGATTCCTGCGCAGTGAACGGTCTTTGATTCAGACCATCGGCCGTGCTGCCCGAAACGCAGAGGGCAAGGTCATCATGTATGCCGATTCGGTGACACCATCTATGGAAAATGCTATTCGGGAGACCGTGCGCCGCCGTGAAATCCAGATGAGGTATAACGAAGAACATGGCATTGTGCCGCAGACGATTACGAAGAAAGTGGCGGAAGTGCTGGAGATTTCGACGCATAAGGAAGACGGCAAGGGGAAGAAAAAGAAGAGAAAGCTTTCTGCAATTGAACGCCGTCAGGAGATTGAGAAGCTGACGAAGGAAATGAAAGCCGCCGCTAAACTGCTGGAATTCGAACACGCCGCTTATTTGCGCGATAAAATTAAAGAGCTGCAGGAAGGCAAATAACTTGCGAACGCGTCCGCTTTTCAAGTTCGCGAGGTAACAACAGTAAAGTTCGCACTTGATTCCCCCGCGAATTTACGGATTCCAAAGGGACTTAGTCCCTTTGGCGCAGGTCCAGGGCCGCGGAGGCCCTGGCCGCTCTCCGCAGGGAGCGGAACTCCCATCCTGAAAGGCGCATTTTTGAAAAGTGAATTTGAAATCTTCCGGGGGAAGATTTCAAAGAGAAAAACTTTTTGAAAGAAAAAAAGTTTTTCTTCTTCATTCCCGATGCCGCTTTTCTCCGTTTTTCCGAAGGGAAAACTGGAACCAACAAAGACGAGAGATTGCTCTTTCTTCTGCGAGAAGAAAGAGCGCAAAGAAGCGGCAAAGGAACCGTCTTGGTTCCTTTGCAAACCTCCACGAAGTTCCGATGCAAAAAGCATCGCGGAACCACCGCGCTGGTAAATCCCCTTTCGGGGAATTTGTGCGCGGCGGTTCATTTAGCTCGCAGTCACAGAAATGCACACGTACACGCGTCCTTACAGAAAAAATATCGATGTCATACCCCACATTTTCCATACAGGAGGAACCACAGGAATGGATACCAAAAACCTGACGATTAAAGGGGCCAGAGAGCATAACCTGAAAAATATCAGTCTCTCGATCCCCAGAGATAAGCTGGTCGTTCTCACCGGCCTTTCCGGCTCGGGAAAATCTTCCCTTGCTTTCGATACCATCTATGCCGAGGGCCAGCGCCGCTATGTGGAATCCCTTTCCTCCTATGCGCGGCAGTTCCTGGGCCAGATGGAAAAGCCCGACGTGGACTATATCGAGGGCCTTTCCCCGGCGATTTCCATTGACCAGAAAACTACTTCGAAAAACCCCCGTTCCACCGTGGGTACGGTTACCGAAATTTACGACTACCTGCGTTTGCTCTATGCCCGGGTGGGCGTGCCCCATTGCCCGGTTTGCGGACGGGAAATCAAGCAGCAGACCATTGACCAGATTGTAGATCAGGTGCTGGCGCTGCCGGAAAAAACGAAAATTCAGGTTATGGCGCCGGTTGTCCGAGGCAGAAAGGGCGAACACGTCAAAGAGCTGGAAGCTGCCCGCAAAGGCGGCTTTGTCCGTGTGCGCGCCGATGGCATCCTCTATGATTTATCGGAAAAAATCAAGCTGGAAAAAAATAAAAAGCATACTATCGAAATCGTGGTAGACCGTCTGGTCATCCGCCCCGATATCCGTTCCCGTCTGGCGGATTCTCTGGAGACCGCCTCGTCTCTGGCAGGCGGACTGACCATTGTGAATGTGATGAAACCGGAAGGGGAAGAGGATATCCTCTTTTCCCAGAACTACGCCTGCCCCGAACACGGCATCAGTGTGGAAGAACTGTCGCCCCGCATGTTCTCCTTCAACAATCCCTTCGGCGCTTGCCCCAAGTGTACCGGTCTGGGCGTCTTTATGAAAATTGACCCCGACCTGATTATCCCCGACAAAAAGCTGTCCATCAGTAAAGGCGGTTTGAAAGCCAGCGGCTGGGCCATGGAGGGCAGTACGATTGCCGCCATGTACATGAAGGGACTGGCAAAGCACTTCGGCTTTTCGCTGGATACCCCCATTGGCGAATTGCCTGCGGAAATTGTGGACATCCTGCTGTATGGCACCAAAGGAGAAAAGTTCGAAGTTGTTCGTGAAAATGAGTACGGCAGCGGCAAATATAAGGTGGAATTCGAGGGCATCATCAACAATCTGGAACGCCGGTTCCGTGATACCCAGAGCAGCTGGATTAAAGAGGAAATTGAGAATTATATGAGCGCCATTCCCTGCGATGCCTGCCATGGCCAGAGGCTGTCTCCGGTTAGTCTGGCAGTCACGGTGGGCGGGCTGAATATCGCGCAGCTGTGCGATTTGTCCGTTTCCGATGCGCTGGATTTCTTCGAGCATCTGGAGCTTTCCGGCCGCGATGCCGCTATCGCCGCCACCATCCTGAAAGAAATCCGTTCCCGTTTGGGCTTTTTGAAAAGCGTGGGACTGGAATATCTCACCCTGTCCCGTTCTTCCGGCACGCTGTCCGGCGGCGAAAGCCAGCGAATCCGTTTGGCTACGCAAATCGGTTCCTCTCTGATGGGCGTGCTGTATATTCTGGACGAACCCAGTATCGGCCTGCACCAGCGGGACAACGACAAGCTGCTGGCGACCCTCAAGCACCTGCGTGACTTGGGTAATACCGTGCTGGTGGTGGAGCACGATGAGGAGACCATGCGCTCTGCCGACCATATCGTCGATATCGGCCCCGGCGCGGGGATTCACGGCGGAAATGTCATCTATAACGGCCCGGTGTCAGGGATTTTGGATTGCGAGGAGTCCATTACCGGCCAGTACCTTTCCGGCCGCCGGAAAATCGAAATTCCCACCGAGCGCAGAAAGGGCAATGGCAAAAAGCTGAAAATCATCGGTGCGGCGCAGAATAACCTGAAAAACATCTCGGTGGAAATCCCGTTGGGAGATTTTGTCTGTGTGACCGGTGTTTCCGGTTCGGGCAAATCTTCGCTGATTAACGAGATTCTGTACAAGCATCTGGCCGTAGAGCTCAACGGGGCAAAGGGGAGGGCCGGCGCACACAAGGCCATCAAGGGGCTGGAGCATCTGGATAAGGTCATCCAGATCAACCAGGCGCCCATCGGACGCACCCCCCGTTCCAACCCCGCCACCTATACCGGCGTTTTCACCGATATCCGTGAGCTGTTCGCCAGCACGCAGGAAGCCAAGCTGCGCGGCTTTACCTCGGGGCGGTTCTCCTTTAATGTAAAGGGCGGCCGCTGCGAAGCCTGTCAGGGTGACGGTATCCTGAAAATCGAAATGCACTTCCTGCCCGATGTGTACGTTCCCTGCGATGTCTGCAAAGGCAAGCGGTACAACCGGGAGACGCTGGAAATCCATTATAAGGGCAAGACCATCCACGATGTGCTGGAAATGACCGTGGAAGAGGGTGTGGAGTTCTTCTCCGCTGTGCCGAAAATTGCCCGGAAGCTGCAAACTTTGCAGGATGTGGGGCTTGGCTATATCAAGATTGGCCAGCCTGCCACCACCCTTTCCGGCGGTGAAGCTCAGCGTGTAAAGCTGGCAACAGAGCTGAGCAAGCGCGCCACTGGCCGCACCATTTATATTCTGGACGAGCCTACGACCGGCCTGCACATTGCGGACGTGCACAAGCTGATTCATGTGCTGCAAAAGCTGGTGGATGCCGGCAATACTGTGTTGGTTATTGAGCACAATCTGGACTTGATCAAAACGGCGGATTATATCATTGACCTTGGCCCCGAAGGCGGCGACCGCGGCGGTGAAATCGTTGCCTGCGGCACACCGGAGCAGGTAGCCCAGGTGGAGGGTTCCTATACCGGCCAGTATTTACAGCGGATTTTCAAAAATCACACAGCGGAATGATGGACAAACGGCTGTGTTTTCAAAAATGGCAATAAAAATCGGGTCCGGCAGAAAACCGGACCCGATATTTTTTATTCAAAGAAAGGGGATTAAACCACACCCTGAGCCAGCATAGCGTCGGCAACCTTTACGAAACCGGCGATGTTTGCGCCCATGACATAGTCCTTGGGATGGCCATACTTCTCAGCAGCCTCATCAGCCTGCTTGAAGATGTTCTCCATGATGCCCTGCAGCTTTGCGTCAACCTCTTCAAAGCTCCAGGAAAGACGCATGCTGTTCTGGCTCATTTCCAGAGCAGAAGTAGCTACGCCGCCGGCATTGGAAGCCTTGCCGGGTGCGAAGAGCACGCCGTTCTTCTGGAAGACCTCGGTAGCCTCCATGGTGGAAGGCATGTTAGCGCCTTCAGCCACAGCGATAACGCCGTTCTTGACCAGCATCTCGGCATCTTCCTTGTTCAGCTCGTTCTGGGTAGCGCAGGGGAGAGCGATGTCGCAGGGGACAGACCACACGCCCTTGCCCTCGTGGTACTCGGCGTTGGGACGATACTTGGTGTACTCGCTCAGGCGCTGACGCTTGACTTCCTTGATTTCCTTGATAGCATCCAGATCAATTCCCTCGGGATCGTACACCCAGCCGGTGGAGTCGGACATGGTGACAACCTTTGCACCCAGCTGATAGGCCTTTTCGGTGGCATAAATTGCCACGTTGCCTGCGCCGGAAACCACAACAGTCTTGCCTTCCATGGACAGTCCATTTCTCTTCAGCATGGCGTTGGTGAAGTACAAAAGGCCATAGCCGGTAGCCTCGGTACGAGCCAGAGAACCGCCATAGGTCAGGCCCTTGCCGGTCAGTACGCCTTCATAAGCATCGCGGATGCGCTTGTACTGGCCGAACATGTATCCGATCTCACGGCCGCCTACGCCGATATCACCTGCGGGGACGTCGGTGTCCGGTCCAATGTGGCGATACAGTTCTGTCATAAAGCTCTGGCAGAAAGCCATCACTTCGCGGTCAGACTTGCCCTTGGGGTCAAAGTCAGAGCCGCCCTTGCCGCCGCCGATGGGCAGGCCGGTCAGGGAGTTCTTCAGAATCTGCTCGAAGCCCAGGAACTTGATGATGCCCAGGTTAACAGAGGGGTGGAAACGCAGGCCGCCCTTGTAGGGGCCGATAGCAGAGTTGAACTGTACGCGGAAGCCGCGGTTCACCTGTACTTTGCCGTTGTCGTCAACCCACGGCACACGGAACATAACAACACGCTCAGGCTCGGTGATGCGCTCCAGGATACCGGCAGCCTGATACTGCGGGTTTGCTTCGATCACGGGCTCCAGAGTCGTCAGAACCTCGGTGACAGCCTGGATGAACTCCGGCTCATGAGCGTTCTTCTTGCGGATGATTTCCAACTGTTCGCTGACATAAGACATGGACATATCCCCCTTAATAGTAAGTTCAGAATTCATGCGCAGAACCGCAAATGCTCTGTAAGCAGAGCTGGTTTTAAACGGTTTTACCGCAGCTGATTACTGTGTAAAAGCAATCAACGGCCCTATTTTACCATATCAAAAGCAGGATTACAAGAAAAAATCAAAACTTTTTCAAAATATTCGCAGGATTCACAAGTGTGTGTGTCGTTTTTAAGGGGTTTTCTTCAAAAAAAGCGGCCAATATGCAGGAAATCATTATCAAAGATTCAAATTCCGCAAAACGGGTATCTTCCGCCCACCATTGTGCGTAAAATTGTGCATACGTAATGAAATGCGGCCAAAGCCTCGAAAATCGATTGACAAGGCAAACGAAATTGGAATACAATAAGATTTGTATTATCCGGTATTATTTCCGGTAGGGCAGGCGGTTTTCAATTCAGGATAGCCGGTTCTGTTTATGGGCAAGAGTGCAGAAATCGAGGAGGTCATCATTTTGGGTCATTATTCAAAAGAGGACATTTTCCGCATTATTGAGGAAAAAGACGTAAAGTTTATTCGCCTTCAGTTCACCGATATTTTTGGTACGCTGAAGAATGTTGCCATCACCACCAGCCAGGCCAAAAAAGCGCTGGATAACGAGTGCATGTTCGACGGTTCCTCTATCGAGGGCTTTGTGCGTATCGAGGAATCCGATATGTACCTGCGTCCTGATCTGGATACCTTCACGCTGTATCCCTGGCACTCCAAGCATGGCCGTATCGCCCGGCTGATCTGCGATGTATACAAGCCGGACGGCACTCCTTTTGAGGGAGACCCCCGCTACATTCTGAAAAAGACCATCCGTCAGGCTGAAGAAATGGGCTTTTCCTTTAATGTAGGCCCCGAGTGCGAATTCTTCCTGTTCAATACCGACGAGTACGGTCATCCTACAACCGAGACCTACGATACCGCCGGATACTTTGATTTGGGCCCCTCTGACGTGGGTGAATTGACCCGCCGTGAGATCTGCCTGAATTTGGAAGAAATGGACTTTGAGATCGAGGCTTCTCATCACGAGTGCGCTACTGCCCAGCACGAGATTGATTTCCGTTACGATGAGGCTGTCCGTTCTGCCGATAACATCATGACCTTTAAAATGGTGGTAAAATCTATCGCCAGCTTTAACGGCCTGTGTGCAACCTTTATGCCCAAGCCGGTGTACGGTGAATGTGGTTCCGGTATGCACATCAATATGTCTCTGTTCCACGACGGTGAAAACTGCTTCTATGATCCCGAGTCATCCAATGGCCTGAGCACAATCGCCATGCAGTTTATTGCAGGTATCATGAAGCACGTCAAGGGCATCTGTGCCCTGACCAACCCGCTGGTTAACTCTTACAAGCGTCTGGTTCCCGGCTATGAAGCTCCCTGCTACATCGCGTGGACTGCTTCCAACCGCAGTGCTCTGGTGCGTGTGCCCGCCACCCGCGGCAAAGGCACCCGTGTGGAGCTGCGCAACCCCGATCCCTCTGGCAACCCGTATCTCCAGTTTGCTGTGCTGCTGGCTGCTGGTCTGGAAGGCATTAAAGAAGGCCTGACCCCGCCGCCCGCTGTTTCTGCTAACATTTATAATATGTCTGAAGAAGACCGTCTGGCAGAAGGCATCGAAAACCTGCCTGCCAACCTGAAAGAAGCTGTGGAAGAGCTCAAGAAAGATGAGCTGCTGCACAAAGTGCTCGGCGACCATGTGTTCAGCAAGTATGTAGAAGCAAAAGAACACGAGTGGAACCGTTTTGCCACCGCTGTTACCGAGTGGGAAATCAACGAGTACCTGAGCAAGTTCTGATTTTTCTCTGCAGAGGCGTGCATTTCGCGTCGGTAACAGACACATAAAATGATTTCAAAAGGAGAGTGATCCCATGCGCTTTACCAAGATGCAGGGCATCGGCAACGATTATATCTATATCAACTGCTTCGAAGAGCAGGTGAAAGACCCGGCAGCTTTGTCTGTGCGTCTCAGCGACCGGCATTTCGGTATCGGCGGCGACGGGGTCATCCTCATCAAACCCAGCGAAAACGGCGACGCGGAAATGGATCTGTACAACGCCGACGGTTCCCGCGCCAAGATGTGCGGCAACGGCATCCGCTGTGTGGGCAAGTATGTCTATGAGCGGGGCATCGCCAAAAAGGACGTGCTGAAAATCGACACCCAGAGCGGCGTCAAGACCCTGTATCTGGATGTGGAAAACGGCCATGTCCGCAGCATCCGGGTGAATATGGGCCAGCCCGGCCTGACCCCACAGGCCATTCCCACCACCTTGCCCGGCGTGGAAAATCAGACCATCACCGCGGCAGGACAGGACTGGATGGCCACCTGTGTTTCCATGGGCAACCCCCACTGCGTTATTTTCGTGGATGACGTGGAGCATTTCCCGCTGGAGACCGTGGGGCCGGAGCTGGAAAACCATCCGGTATTCCCGGAGCGGGCGAATATTGAATTCGTGCGCATGTGCGGTGAAGACGAAGTGGAAATGCGGGTGTGGGAGCGCGGTTCCGGAGAAACCTGGGCCTGCGGCACCGGCGCCTGTGCCGTGGCGGTAGCCTGCATCCTGACAGGCCGCACCGGACGCCGTGTTTTGGTACATCTTCGCGGGGGAGATTTGAAAATTTTTTGGAATGAACAGACAAATGAAGTGGAAATGACCGGCCCCGCTGAATTTGTTTTTGACGGAGAAGTCAAAACCTGATATAATATGTTGTCGTATGTGAATACGGCGAGACACAAAAGCAGATACGGAGGTGTTGATTGATTTCTGGAAAACAGAATCCATCGCAGCCCTTTGTGTCCGCTTTTCTGTTTTTTAACGGAGTACCCCCGAAGTCATTTTGGAAGAATATAAAAGAAAGGTTGTGTATCCTACATGAGCAGAGATACCTACGAATCCCCTCTCTCCGCCCGGTATGCGGACAAGGAAATGAAATACCTGTTTTCCCCGGACATGAAGTTCCGTACTTGGCGCAAGCTCTGGATTGCCCTGGCGGAATCTGAAATGGAGCTGGGCCTGCCGGTAACACAGGAGCAGGTGGACGAGCTGAAAGCCCACGCTGATGACATTAACTATGAAGTGGCAGAGGCTCGGGAAAAGGTGGTTCGCCACGATGTGATGAGCCATGTGTATGCCTATGGCCAGCAGTGCCCCAAAGCTGCCGGTATCATCCATCTGGGCGCCACTTCCTGCTATGTGGGCGACAACACCGACATTATCATCATGACCGAGGCCATGAAGGTGGTTCGCCGCAAGCTGGTGGGGGTTATCCGCGTACTGGCAGATTTTGCCGAAAAGTACAAGGACCTGCCGACCCTGGCCTTCACTCACTTCCAGCCCGCACAGCCCACCACCGTTGGCAAGCGCGCCACCCTGTGGATTCAGGAACTGCTGATGGATCTGGAAGACGTGGAGTATCAGCTGAGCAAAGCAAAGCTTCTGGGCTCCAAGGGCACCACCGGTACCCAGGCCAGCTTCCTGGAGCTGTTCGACGGCGACCAGGAGAAGTGCAAGGCCATTGACCACAAGATTGCAGAGAAGATGGGCTACAAGGCCTGCTTCCCGGTGTCCGGCCAGACCTATTCCCGCAAGCTGGACAGCCAGATGCTGTCTGTTTTGAGCGGTATTGCCCAGAGCGCTGCCAAGTTCTCCAATGACATCCGTCTGCTTCAGCACCTGAAGGAAGTGGAGGAGCCCTTCGAGAAAAACCAGATTGGTTCTTCCGCCATGGCGTATAAGCGCAACCCCATGCGCAGCGAGCGCATTGCTTCCCTGGCCCGCTATGTCATCGCCGACAGCCTGAACCCGGCCATGACCAGCTCTACCCAGTGGTTTGAGCGCACCCTGGACGACTCCGCCAACAAGCGCATCAGCGTACCGGAGGCTTTCCTGGCTGTGGACGGCATCCTGAACCTGTACATGAACGTGGCCGACGGCCTGGTGGTGTATCCCAAGGTCATCGAGCAGCACCTGCGCCGTGAGCTGCCCTTTATGGCTACCGAGAACATCATGATGGACGCAGCCAAGCGCGGCGCTTCCCGTCAGGAACTGCATGAGCGCGTGCGTGTCCACTCCATGGCCGCTTCTAAGGTGGTCAAGGAAGAGGGCGGCGAAAACGACCTGCTGGCTCGTATCGCTGCTGACCCGATTTTCGGCGTAACGCTGGAAGAGCTGGAGCACATCGTGCGTCCTGAAAAATATGTGGGCCGCGCACCTTGGCAGACCGAGGAGTTCCTGAATGAGACCGTGCGTCCCATTTTGAAGCAGTACGAGGATATCCCTGCTGAAACTGCGGAGATCAATCTGTAAAAAGGCGCGGAGCGAATTTACGGATTCCAAAGGGACTTAGTCCCTTTGGCGGGGGTTTGGGGCGCGTAGCCCCAACAATGCGAAGCGTCAGCGAGCTCGTAAAAATAGCAAGAGTTGCCGAAGGCAACGCGAGCGAATAGAGAACAAAGTTCAAATGTGGAAAAAATCCAAATCCTGCCTGCCGTGCACAAAATGCATTCACAGGCAGCAGCAACCAATAGAAAGGCGTGAATCAATATGGTAAAGGCAATCGTCGGCGCCTGCTGGGGCGACGAAGGAAAAGGCAAAATCACAGACGTGATGGCGGTACAGTCCGACATCGTCATCCGCTTTCAGGGCGGCAGCAACGCAGGACACACCATCATCAACAACTACGGTAAATTCGCCCTGCATCAGCTGCCCTCGGGTGTGTTTCATCAGCACATCACCAACATTATCGGCAACGGCGTGGCGCTGAGCGTGGAGAACTTTGTCAAGGAAATGGCAGAGCTGGAAAGCCGCGGCGTGCCCAAGCCCAACATCCTCATTTCCGACCGGGCACAGGTTGTAATGCCCTATCACAAGGAGCTGGACGCTATGGAAGAAGCCCGCCTTTCCTCCAAGTCCTTTGGCTCCACCAAATCCGGCATCGCGCCCTTCTATTCCGATAAGTATGCGAAAATCGGTTTTCAGGTCAGCGAGCTGTTTGACGACAAGGACAGCATTATGGAGCGCATCGATCATGTGCTGGCATTGAAAAACGTGCTGTATACCCAGCTGTACCATCAGCCCGCCCTCAAGGCCGAGGATGTATACAATAAGCTCATGGAGTACAAGGAGCAGCTGGCTCCCTATGTGGCAGATACCGCTGAAGTGCTGCACAAGGCCGTGAAAGAAGGCAAGACTATCCTGCTGGAAGGCCAGCTGGGCTCTCTGAAAGACCCGGATTTCGGTATCTATCCCATGGTCACTTCTTCCTCTACGTTGGCAGGTTACGGCGCTGTGGGCGCTGGTCTGCCGCCTTATGAGATCAAAGAGATTATCACCGTGGTCAAGGCCTATTCCAGCGCTGTGGGCGCCGGTGAGTTCGTCAGCGAAATCTTCGGCGAAGAAGCCGACGAGCTGCGCAGAAGAGGCGGCGACGGCGGCGAATACGGTGCAACCACTGGACGCCCCCGCCGTATGGGCTGGCTGGATCTGGTGGCTTCCCGCTATGGCTGCCAGGTGCAGGGCGCTACCGGCGTGGCCTTCACCGTGCTGGACGCTCTGGGATATCTGGATGAAATCCCCGTGTGTGTGGGCTATGAACTGGACGGCCAGCGCATCGACCACTTCCCCGTGACTTCCAAGCTCAAGCGCTGCAAACCCATTCTGGAAGTTCTCCCCGGCTGGAAGTGCGACATCCGCGGCATCAAGAAGTATGAAGACCTGCCGGAAAACTGCCGAGGCTATATCGAGTTCGCGGAAAAGCACCTGGGTGTGCCGATTACCATCGTTTCCAATGGACCTTCCCGCGATGATATCATTTATCGCTGAAAAACCGCATAAACTGTAAGGAGAAGCGTCCCGGCTGTCCGGTGATTTTCAAAAGCACCGGCAAACCGGCGCTTTTCCGATTCATTCACAGAAATAGCTTTTTTACCGGATAAAGGAGGCTGAAAGCCATGTGCGGAATTGTTGGATATATTGGAGAAGAACAGGCTGCGCCGCTGCTTTTGCAGGGGCTGGAAAAACTGGAGTACCGGGGATATGATTCCGCTGGAGTGGCGGTGTATACCGGTGAAAAACTGGAGGTTGCCAAAGCCAAGGGGCGGCTGAAAATCCTCAGTGACATGCTGGATGAGGGAAAAAGCCTGCGGGGAACCGTCGGCATCGGCCACACCCGCTGGGCGACCCACGGCGCGCCGTCGGACATCAATTCCCATCCGCAGGTCAGCGATTCGGGAAAGTTCGCGGTAGTCCACAACGGTATTATCGAAAACTACCTGACCCTGAAAACCTTCCTCATGGATCGGGGCGTCACTTTTGTTTCCGAAACGGACACCGAGGTGGTGGCCCAGCTGCTGGAATACTACTACAAAAAATATCACTGTGATATTCTGGAAGCCATGATCCGGGTGATTCATAAGGTGGAAGGCTCTTATGCGCTGGGAGTCATCTGTCAGGATTCCCCCGACGAATTGTACGCCGTTCGCAAAGACAGCCCGCTGATTGTGGGGCTGGGGCAGGGGGAAAGCTTCATCGCCTCTGACGTGCCCGCCATTCTGGCCAAAACCCGGGAAATCTACCGGCTGAACGACAACGAGATTGTGCGCCTGACCCGCAGCGGCGTGACCGTGTTCAATACCGACCGGGACGAGGTACACAAAGAGCCGGTACACATCGACTGGGACGTTTCCGCAGCAGAAAAGGGCGGCTATGAGCACTTCATGTTCAAGGAGATCATGGAGCAGCCCAAGGCCATCCGGGACACGATTTCCCCCCGTATCCGGGACGGGAAAATCGTGCTGGACGACATCACCCTCACCCGGGAACAGGTGGAGAGCTTCCGCCGTATCGTCATTGTGGCCTGCGGTTCCGCTTATCATGTGGGCGTTGTGGCAAAGTACGCGCTGGAACAGCTTACCCGGATTCCGGTAGAGGTGGACGTGGCGTCGGAGTTCCGGTATCGCCACCCGATTATTGACGACAAGGCGCTGGTGCTGATTATCAGCCAGTCCGGCGAAACTGCCGACACCCTGGCCGCCATGCGGGAGGCCAAACGTTTGGGAGCAAGGACCCTTTCCATCGTCAACGTGGTGGGCAGCTCCATTGCCAATGAGTCCGACGATGTGCTGTATACCTGGGCTGGTCCTGAAATCGCCGTGGCTACCACCAAGGCTTACAGCACCCAGCTGGCAGTGGTATACCTGCTGGCGCTGTATCTGGCTGATTTGCTGGATACCATTTCGCCCGAAGAATATGAGAGCTATCTGGATGATTTGCAGAAGCTGCCCGAGCAGATCGAAGCGGTGCTGCAAAACCGGGAGCATATCCAGTATTTTGCTTCCCGGAACTTTAACGCGAAGGATATTTTCTTTATCGGGCGGAACATCGACTATGCCCTGTCGCTGGAAGGCTCTTTGAAGCTGAAAGAGATTTCCTATATTCACTCGGAAGCCTATGCAGCAGGCGAGTTGAAACATGGCACCATTTCTCTGGTGGAGGACGGCACGCTGGTAGTGGCGCTGGCCAGCTATCTGCCGCTGTTTGACAAAACCATGAGCAATGTGAAGGAAGTCAAGGCCCGGGGCGCCTATGTGCTGGGGCTGACGGTAGAGGGGAAGACGGAAATCGAAAAGGAAACGGATTTCGTGTTTTACCTGCCCGCCACCAATACCATGATGCAGCCTTCGCTGATGGTGGTGCCCCTGCAGCTGTTTGCCTATTACGTCGCGGCCATGAAGGGCTGTGATATCGATAAACCGCGGAACCTGGCAAAATCCGTGACCGTGGAATGACCGTTCTCGTGGAGAACACTGAAAAACAATAATTTGAAAGAACAGGATGAATGAATGTATGGCGCAGAATGAAAAAGTTCTGGTAGTGGACTTTGGTGGGCAGTATAACCAGCTCATCGCCCGCCGCGTCCGCGAATGTAATGTCTATTGCGAGATCATTTCCTATCGTGCCGGCTTGGATGCAATCCGTGCCGCCAATCCGGTAGGCATTATCCTTACCGGCGGCCCTAACAGTGTGTATCTGGAGGATGCTCCCACCATGGATCCCGCTCTTTTTGAGCTGGGAATCCCGGTGCTGGGCATCTGCTATGGCAGCCAGCTGATGAGCCACCTGCTGGGCGGCCATGTGTGCCGCGCACCCGAGCGGGAATATGGCAAGACCCTGGTGCATACCAGCGAAGAAAGCCCGATTTTCCAGAACGTGAGCAGCGACACCATTTGCTGGATGAGCCACAACGATTACATCGAGACCCCGGCTCCCGGCTTTACGATTACCGCTTACACCGATAACTGCCCGGTTGCTGCTGCGGAAAACCGTGAAAAGAACCTTTACGCTGTACAGTTCCATCCCGAAGTGCTGCACACCCAGGAAGGCAAGCAGATGCTGCATAACTTCGTGTACAATGTGTGCGGCTGTAAGGGCGACTGGAAGATGGATTCCTTTGTAGAGAGAAGCATCGCCGCTCTGCGGGAGAAGATCGGCGACGGCAAGGTGCTGTGCGCTCTTTCCGGCGGCGTAGATTCCTCGGTGGCAGCCGCTATGCTTTCTAAAGCAGTGGGCAGCCAGCTGACCTGCGTTTTCGTAGACCACGGCCTTCTCCGCAAAAACGAGATGGAGCAGGTGTGCGAAATCTTTGGCGGCGGAAACTTTGAGATGAACTTTATCTGCGTAGACGCCCGCCAGCGTTACTATGATAAGCTGGCTGGGGTAGAGGAGCCGGAGAGAAAGCGCAAGATTATCGGCGAAGAGTTTATCCGTATTTTTGAAGAGGAAGCCAAGAAGATCGGCCGGGTGGATTTCCTGGTACAGGGAACCATTTACCCCGATGTGGTAGAGAGCGGTCTGGGCGGCGAGAGCACCGTCATCAAGTCCCACCATAACGTAGGCGGACTTCCGGACTATGTGGATTTCAAGGAGATTGTGGAACCTCTCCGCGATTTGTTCAAGGATGAAGTGCGGCAGGCAGGCCGCGAGCTGGGCTTGCCCGAGTATCTGGTGAGCCGCCAGCCATTCCCAGGTCCGGGCCTTGCTGTGCGCATCATCGGCGAAGTGACCCCGGAAAAGGTGGCCATGGTGCAGGATGCCGACGCCATCTGGCGGGAAGAAGTTGCCAAAGCCGGTCTGGAAGGCCAGCTGAGCCAGTATTTCGCCGCCCTGACCAATATGCGCAGCGTGGGCGTCATGGGCGACGAGCGCACCTATGACTATGCCATTGCCCTGCGCGCCGTCACCACTGTGGACTTTATGACCGCAGAGTCGGCAGAGATCCCGTGGCCGGTATTGCAGACTGTTACCAGCCGGATTGTCAATGAAGTCAAGCATGTAAACCGCGTACTTTATGACTGCACCGGAAAGCCCCCGGCAACCATCGAATTTGAATGATTTCATGAGCTAAAAATGGAACCTGACCTGCGGTTCCCACAGAAAGCAGGATGGAGGAACAACTCCCTCTTGACAGTACTTTAAAAAGCTACTATAATAACAAACAGGACAAGGACGTCTTTAAGACGTCCTTGTCCTGTTTTTGTTTTACAGTTTTTCTGGGATGGTGATGAAAGATGGAAGATTTGGTCCGTCATGCCGGGCAGATCAACCGGCAGCTGGCCCGCCATGGGGTCAAATTCGGTATTTATAAAAATGGTACATTTGAGGAACGGCTATTTCCCTTTGATGCGATACCCCGGGTGATTTCTGCAGAGGAATGGGAATTTCTTTCCCGGGGACTGACCCAGCGCGTGCGGGCGCTGAATCTGTTTTTGCAGGATATTTACAGCAAAAAACAGATTGTGGCCGATGGCGTAGTGCCGGAGGAGTTCGTTTACCGCTCTCCGGGATATCTGGCCCAGTGCGAGGGAATTCTGCCTCCTGGGGGAGTGTACAGCCATATTTCCGGTATCGATTTAGTGAAAGGAAAGGACGGTGTGTGGTATGTGCTGGAGGATAATCTGAGGATTCCTTCGGGGGCATCCTATCCGCTGATTGCCCGAGGACTCTGCCGTCGGTGCAGTCCCGATACTTTCCGCCACAATGCAGTGGCAGACAACCGGGGCTACGGAGATTTGCTCCGCCGTACCATGGATAGTCTGAATACCGGAGGTATTAATGTGGTATTCACTCCGGGGCGGTACAATGCAGCCTATTTTGAACACTCCTTCCTGGCGGAACAGACAGGAGCAGTGCTGGCAGAGGCGAATGACCTGTATGTGCGGGATAATGTTCTGTATTACCGTGCCACCCATGAGGATTGCCGGGTGGGGGCAATTTACCGCCGGGTATCTGACGAGTATATGGACCCGCTGGCCTTTGAGCCCTCCTCTCTGATCGGAATCCCCAACCTGATGGCGGCCTATCGGGCAGGCAATGTGGCGGTCCTCAACGCTTTCGGAAACGGTGCCGCTGATGACAAAGGAATTTACTATTTTGTACCCAAAATGATTCGATATTATCTGGGTGAGGAGGCAATCCTGCATAACGCTCCTACTTATCTGCCCTTTTACGAGTCTGACCGCCGTTATGTGCTGGAACATCTGGATACATTGGTGGTCAAAGATGTGGCAGAGGCCGGCGGATACGGCGTGGTATTCGGAAACAAGCTGAGCCAGGCTCAGCTTGGAGATCTGCGGGAAACCATCCTGACCCAGCCTCGGCGCTTTATCGCCCAGGAAGTCGTTGACTTTGAGGATCTTCCCGTTATGGAAGGAGATAAGCAGGTGCAGCGCAAGGCTGATTTGCGGGCCTTCGTGTTGTCCGGAGCTCAGGACACCGTAGCCTGGCCCAGCGGACTGACACGGTTCTCCCGTAATCCCGACAGCTTTATTGTCAACTCGTCACAAGGAGGAGGTTTTAAGGACACATGGGTCTTGTTACACTAAGCAAACAAAATCGGCTGTTCTGGTTGGGACGTTACGCTGAGCGGGTCTACATGACAGTACAGTTTTTAATGCAGACTTACGATACCCTGCTGGACAGCACTGAGGTAGATTATGCGGATTACTGCCGCCGGATGGGCGTAGAAAATGTATATAGCGATGCAGGGGATTTCTGCCGCCGGTATCTGTTTGATGCCAGCCAGCCCTACTCGGTCAGGGCCAGTATGGAAGCCTTATTGGGCAATGGTATGGTACTGAGAGAGACTATTTCGACGCCTACTCTGGCATATCTACAAATGGCGGAAAATGCCATGGAGATGGCCAGCTGCAGCGAAGCTCCTGTCGTGGAACTGCAATGGGTTCTGGATGATATCATGGCTTTCCGTGGCAGCTTTGACGGGGCGGTGGACCAGGAAGGAGTGCGCAACATAACCAAAACCGGCGGCGCTGTGGAACGGCTGAGCCTGATGCTGCGGATGGGATGGCAGCCGGAACTGCTGCGCCACGAGATGCAAAAATTGCTGAATCGACTCTACAAAACAGAACTGCCTACTCAACCGCAGGCGCTGCAGGTCATCACTGCCTATGCTCTGGAGGGCCACGAGACAGCAGAATCCGAGCTGCTGCGCTGTGTGGAAGGACTGTTTCTGGTATGAGCAGGATGATGACCTTCTCTTATGATATTACTCTGAATTTTGATAATCCGGTGACTGACCATTGTTTTGTGCTGCGCTGCCTGCCCACGGATTCTCCCGAACAGCAGGTATTGGACGCAGCCCTGACCCTGGACCCTCCCGTGACCTTTTCTCATCAACAGGACAGTTTTGGAAACCGGCTGCAAATCGGTCGGATCGATGGGGCTCACGATCACTTTCATTATCGGGCAGAAGGAACTGTCCTGCGGGATGGTACGGCCTTTATTTTTGAACCGGACCGGCCTTTATTTCGGTATCCCTCTGCCTTCACCGCTCCTTCCCCGGCGCTGCAGGCAAAGGCCAAAGAATTGGCACTGCCCTGCAATCTTCGAGATAAAGCTTGGGCGATTCTTGAAGCAGTGCAGACCCATATGCGTTATGTCCCTGGTGTTACAGATGTGCACACCACTGCTGCCCAGGCTTTTGAACTGGGTCAGGGAGTATGCCAGGACTATGCGCATGTTTATCTGACATTGGCCCGGCTGCTGGGATTGAGTGCCCGGTATGTGAGCGGCTTGCCGGAGGGAGAAGGTGCCAGTCACGCCTGGTGCGAAGTTTGGCTGGATGGCCGCTGGGTAGGCATTGACCCTACCCGGGGCCGGTGGGTGGACGAAGGGTACATTCGCTTTTGCACGGGACGGGATTTCTCGGATTGCCCCATGGAACGGGGAACCTTCCTGGGCAGAGCCAATCAGTGCCAGACGGTGTTCATGCAGGTGCGGGAACAGTAATCCCGCAGAAGGGAGTTGAGAAAAATGATACAGGAAGTGGCGCGGGTCCCCCTGGCAGTGGGAGAGGATCTGGTGATTCGCAAACAACGACTGGGGGATGGTACGCCGCGCCTTTGTGTGGTAACGGGTACCCACGGTGACGAACTGGAGGGACAGTATGTGGCCTGGCGGCTGAACCGCCTGTTGCAGGAAAATTCGAAACATCTCCATGGAACGGTGGATATTTACCCGGCCTTGAATCCTCTGGGAATCAGCACCATGACCCGGGGGATGCCGCTGTGTGATCTGGACATGAATCGAACCTTTCCCGGAAGCCGGGAGGGGGCCATGTCGGAACTGATTGCGGCACGTCTCATGGAAGACATAACTGGCGCGGATGCCTGCATCGACATTCATGCCAGCAATATTTTTCTTCGGGAAATTCCCCAGGTGCGCATCAATGTAAATACAGCGGAAAAGCTGGTTCCGCTGGCCAAATATCTGAATATGAATCTGCTCTGGGTCCATGGGGCAGCTACCGTGCTGGAATCCACCCTGGCCCACAGTCTGAACGCCGTTGGTACTCCCACCCTGGTGGTGGAGATGGGCATCGGCATCCGTATTACTCGAACCTTCGGCGAACAGCTGCTCACCGGAATTCTTTCCCTGATGGCTCACTTGGGAATGTGGGATGCACCGGTGCCGCCTGTGGCCCCGCCCATCGTCAGCAGTGACGGAGCAGTTTCTTTTGTGAACGCAGGATGCTCCGGGGTGTTTTTCCCCACCGCAGAACACGGTACCCGGGTGGAAGAGGGGCAGGAGCTGGGGATGATTGCAGATCCGCTGACAGGTGACATCCGAGCGGTACTGCGCAGCCCTGTCAATGGGCTTCTGTTTACCCTTCGGGAATATCCCGTGGTATATGAGGGCTCTCTCATTGCCCGGATACTGGGAGGCAGTATATGAAAGAAGAAGTTTTATTTACCATGGAAACCCCTTACCGCCAGCCCTTGGCAGTAAAGGGGTGGTTTTTCGGGGCGCCGGAGAAAAAGACCCTGGCTGTTATGGGAGCTTTGCGGGGCAACGAGATTCAGCAGATGTACCTTTGCGCCCGGCTCATCCGCAGCCTGAGAGAACTGGAATTGTCAGGCAGTTTGTCTGAAGATTGCGGAATTCTGGTCATTCCCTGCGCAAACCAGTTTTCCATGAATGTGGGCCGGCGTTTCTGGGCTGCCGACAACACCGATATTAACAGAATGTTTCCGGGTTACGATGCGGGAGAAACGACTCAGCGAATTGCTGCATGGATTTTCGAAGCATTGCAGGGGTACACCTACGGTGTCCATGTGGCAAGTCTGTATCTGCCGGGCAGTTGTCTGCCTCATCTGCGTATTATGAAAACCGGATACCAGACTCCGGAAACAGCCCGGGATTTTGGCCTGCCCTATGTCGCTCTGCGCCAGCCCCATCCCTACGATACTACCACCTTGAATTATAACTGGCAGATTTGGGATACCCAAGCTTTCTCTCTGTATACCCCGACCACCGATCGGATAGACACGGCATCGGCCGACAAAGGGGTAGAGGCTATCCTGCGCTTTCTGCAAAAGAGGGGCCTTTGCCGCTGTTCAGTGGAGGAGCAGGACAAGGAGATCTGCATTTTTGACGAGGAAATCCTGTGTAATGTGAAACCGGAAGTGGGTGGCCTGCTGGTACACAAAACCGTTTTGGGCAGCCGGGTACAGCAGGGGCAGCCTTTGGCTGAGGTTCTGGACCCCTGTGGGGGAACCCTGCGCCAGATTCTTTGCGCACCAATGGATGGAAGGATCTTTTTCGCACATGAATCCTGTCTGATCAATGGTTTCGATGTGGCCCTGCGGGTATTACCAGACCTCAAGTAAACCGGCTCACAGTTTCAGCGAGGGATCGTGCCGCACTGCAATAAAATAGTCGACGCCGTATCCTTCCATGTGGGGTAAAGGATGATTCGGTCTGCTTTTGGAGGATTGTGTTTTGCTGTGTATATTTTGCGGAACTTTCAAGGCATTCCGTTTTATTCTGCCCAGGCCACCTTGCAGTGCATACAGCCGTACCGGGGAAGCACTCGCTGTATGGCGGGTCAGCGGCTGATCGGTACGGCGTGGGTTCGGTGTTTGGATTGCTGTTCATTCTATTGCAGCGGAAGCATTGTTGATACTTCTGGTGAAGGTAATTTTGCCAACGTTCTGCTGTCTTTGGATAAGTTGTAAACGATTTTGATTATACATTCGCTTCAAGCAAAATCTCTGATATAATGATAGATTTTTGATAGCAAAAGTCCGAATAGACCATCGGATAAGGATAATCTGCATCAAATAGAATCACGTCGAATCAAATCCACTATACAAAAAAGTTTAGAAACGGGTTTGATTTGGCAAGTTCGAATAGAAATAACTTAATATAGGAGGATTGTCCGTTGGAGAAAATCACATTATGTGGAGACAATTGTTTGGAATGTCCTCGTTACCTTGCAAGAACTAATAGCGAATTAGAAAAAGTAGCAGAGTTATGGTTTAGAGTTGGTTGGAGAGATAGAATTGTTCCGATTGACGAAATTAGGTGTTTCGGGTGTACATCTCATAAGTATTGTACATATCATCTTGTTGAATGTATAAAAGAAAATAACGTTGAAAAATGCAATCAATGTTCAAGATTTCCATGTTACAAAATACAGGATATGCTTAGGCGTTCTAATGAATATGATAAAAAATGCAGAGAAGTCTGTACAGAAGAAGAATACCAGAGGTTAAAATTGTCTTTTTTTAATAAAGAGGAAAATTTACAAAAATAAATAATTTGAAATTTGCAATTTGGCAATAAATCCGTGATAACAGATTGATACACTGGTGGAGATAAACCATAAAGATGTGACAGCTGGAAACAAATAAAATGGTGATTTTCTTATTTTCAGCGTTTCAACAAAGTATTTGTATTTGAAAAATGAGGGGGAAGAAATACAAGATGTCCACCTATGTAATCAGCGATATTCATGGATGCTACGAAAAATACAGACAGATGTTGGACAGGATTCATTTCAGCGATGATGACACGCTGTTCGTGCTGGGAGACGTGGTAGACCGCGGCCCTCAGCCTGTAAAAGTGCTTCAGGATATGATGTGCCGTCCTAATGTTGTCCCGTTGATTGGGAATCACGAACTGATGGCGTTAACCTGCCTGAAATTTCTCACCACCGAGATAACGGAAGAAACAATAGAGCATCTGGAGTCTGATACCCTGCAAATTTTATTGGAATGGGTGGGGGAGGGCGGCCAGAGTACCATGGATGGTTTTTCCGGGCTTTCTTTCGAAGAGAGGAAAGAACTGACGGAATATCTGGGTGAATTTTCTCTGTACGAAGAAGTGTCTGTAAATGGGAAAGAATATTTGCTGGTGCACGCAGGGCTTGGAAATTTTTCGACGGAAAAACCGATAGAGGAGTATACACTGGAAGAAATGCTTTTTGATCGGCCAGATTATTCCCGTGTCTACTTTCCCGATCGATATCTGGTTACAGGCCATACGCCCACGCGAAATATACGCAATCATACAAATCCGGATTCCATCTATCAGGCAAACAACCACATCGCAATTGATTGCGGGTGCGTATTTGGCGGCAGACTGGGTGCAGTTTGCCTGGAAGATGGCCGGGAGTTTTATGTGTAAAAGGCAGCCTTTAAGCGGCTATCAGAGAAAGGACACGAAAACAGAGTAACAGGAGAATCCCCCTGAAACCGGATGCATTCCGGCTTTCAGGGGGATTTCTGTTATATGTAAAGGGATACAGTTCAGATTTTTGCAAGAGATGCGTTTTTATAAGATTCGTCTTCTGTCACTTCTTTGATAACCTTTATCTGGCTGGGGAATACGATTTCTGCATTTTCATCGCTGAGTTCAATCTCGGCAATGGCTTTATCATCCCAGAACGGGTAAATATCTATCTCAAAATACTGCCCTTTATACGTCAGGCAGTATCTGGTCTTGCGAATCTGTCGCTTGGTAGTGTCAGCCTCCATAAGCAGCGTGAGGTATTCTGACTGAGACAGACGTTTTTCCACCTCGACCCGTTTTATATCGGACACTTTCTTTTTAACTGTCTTGAAATAAATATAGTTCCCGTTGCAGCCTCGCTGCCTGACACGGACTTCTTCATCCGCATTTGATTTCAAGTAGGTCTGAATAATCTCAATACGCTGACAATTTGGTTCATTTTCAAGCCAGGAAATGTCTGGATACTCAATAAGATATTTTCTCTCAATCTCAAATGGTTCCGGCTCTCCAAGGAACGAAGAAATTTCAGAAATCAATCGGCGCATCTTATTTTCGAAATCAGATGAGTTATCAATGACCCGAAAATGAGGGTGGCCTGTCCATGCAGAAATCAGCTTATCATCCATTGCAGCTGCTTCTTCGACGGTTTCTGTTCGAGCAGTATTATTGGCTGTGCTATAGAATTCGACCGCCCCTTTTGCAGCGGTTACCAAATGAAATACGGCATCATAATGATCTCGAAGTTCTACCTCATTTGTTCCAATCGCCCTCAGTACCGAAGCGAATTCCAGTTCATTCATATAGGCTTTGTTGTCAAGGGCACCGCGATCACAGACAATAAGGACTTTCTCTGCTGCCATTGTCTCCGCAGCTTCACAGAAGATTTTTTCTTTTTCTATTTGCAGTTTCATCTGGCATTTCTGATAGTCACAATTCGTTCCGCAAGTCCAGGGTGCAACGCCGCCGGTAATCAATTCTGTGGCTGTTTCGGGGACGAATAAGACGGAGTATCCCATTTGTGTGAATGCATTTTGTACCCAGCTGATTGCTGTGGACTTGCCGGCACAGGGGCCGCCCGTAATGACAATTTTGGTAATTTCCGGCATGTTTTTTCCTCCCTCAGTGCTAACAGTTTTTCAATCGAAATACCGAACAGGCCAGAAAGTTTACGACGTGCATTGGTAGATGGCTTTGAGACGCCGGTATCACATAGTTAAAGATATTGGTGTCATTTAATCAATTTTGCCGATAAAG
>CAMLSX010000024.1 GCA_946484175.1 uncultured Clostridia bacterium | reverse complement strand
CATGTGCACCTAATTCAATTTTTAATGTGTCCAGAATTCTGGGTACATATCATTTCTGTAGGCTGCGTTTTTTATTATTCACTGATAGAATTCAGTTTTCAGGCTTCGAGTAAATAGATCATCCAATGCCGTTTTGGGGTCTATTCCCCGGTACAATGTATCGTACACCGCCCGACAGATTGGCAAGTCCACTCCATAGTTTTTCCCCATCTGCAAAAGAGCCCGCACAGTGTAATACCCCTCGGCCAGTTTGGTGTATTCCTCTCCTTTGACGAAGGACTCGCCGAACTGGCGGTTATGGCTGTATTTGGAGAAAACCGTGGCCTCATAATCTCCCAGATGGCACAGGCCATAGGCAGAAAGCTCATTGCCTCCCAGCGCCTGAATGAGGCGGGCAACCTCACGCGTACCGCGGGACATCAAAGCGCCTTTTAGCGTAGAGAGGTGCAGACCATCCAAAATACCAGCGGCAATGCCAATGACATTTTTGGCGGCGGCGCCAATCTCACTGCCAATCAAATCCTGACCGTAATAGAAGCGAATGAGGTCGCTTGAAAACTCCTCTACCAGCAATTCTTTGACCTTCTGGTTGTTACTGTCGATCACCATACAGTTGGGAATTCCCTGATAGAATTCCTCCACATGACCCGGCCCCAGCCACACTGCCACTTCATTGGAGAAATCCATATTGTCATTGACTACTTGGGAAAGTCTGCGTCCAGAGGCGATTTCAATACCCTTCATGCACAGCACAAAAATTTTATCCGTCAAGTCAAGGGGCTTCAGTTCATCCATCAGGCCCTGCAATCCCTGAGAATTGACAGAAATCACAATGACCTCTGCTTCCTTTGCAGCGGCAATATCAGTGGTGAGATGTATAGATTCCGGCAATTCCAGCAGGTCGTTTTTCCGCTCCTGCAAAAAGCGTTCCATGGTTTTGGAAGTTTTCCGGCCATAAAGGGTCACAGTATGGCCAATGCTGTCCAGATACCAAGTGATGAGGGAGCCCCATCGGCCACATCCGATGACGGTGATTTTCATAGCTGCGTCATCCTTTCTATGGGAAATTGAATACTCGTTTTTTAAAGAGCGGGGGATATCAGCCTTTCGGCGCTCTGGGATAGGTATAGTACTGGTAATACTGGCACTTAATCATGCCATTATACAGTTTCCTGCGCTTATCTGCCTTTCGGCCAAAACAATCCTCAAAGGTCTCGTCCGGACTGATGATGGAATAGCTCCAGCCATGCTGCGGCACGAACACATTCCCCATCACCCCATACAGTTCCTGCGCCGTCTGGATATCCAGCAGACGCTCACCATAAGGCGGGTTACAGATGACGCAGCCGTAGTCACCTTCGGCTTTGAAATCTCGAATATCCCGCTTTTCAGCCTTGATAAAGGCAATAACGCCCGCTTTCCGGGCGTTGTCCAGCGCCAAAGAAACCGCCGCCGGGTCAATGTCATAGCCGGTTGCCCGGAAAGTTGCATCTCGCTTGACCAAATCACGGGCACGGTTGCGCTCCTCCTGCCACACACGATTATCCACCTGCGCCCATTTCTCCGCAGAAAAACGGCGCTGCAAGCCCGGCGCGATATTCAGGGCATACAAAGCCGCCTCGGTGAGCAGTGTACCGGAACCACAGAAGGGATCGATAAAATTCCCATCGGAACGCACACGAGCCAGCTTGATCATTGCGGCAGCCAGCGTTTCTTTAATGGGAGCTTCAGTGGAATTCTGACGATAGCCCCGCTTATGCAGTCCAGCGCCGGAGGCATCCAGCATCAGGCTTGCCTGATCTTTCATAATCAAAAACTGAATCTGATGCAGAGAGCCGGTTTCTTCAAACCAGGAAACGTGATATTTGCTCCTCAGCCGCTCTACCACTGCTTTTTTGATGATAGACTGGCAGTCCGGCAGGCTATGCAGCTTGGAGTTCAGAGAACGTCCCTTTACCGGAAAAGCATCGTCCTTCCCGATCCACCGCTCCCACGGAAGAGCTTTTACTCCCTGAAACAGCTCTTCAAAAGTTCGGGCCGGAAAAGTGCCTAGATGTATCAAAATACGTTCGCTGTACCGGGAACCCATATTGGCCCGGGCCAGCATATGTTCGTCTCCCTTAAAAAATACGCGCCCATTCTCGGGGCGAACCTCTGCGGCCTGCATTTCCCGCAGTTCTTCTCCCACCAGGCCCTCTACGCCCAGCAGACAGGGGGCAACCATTTCAAACAATTCCATAGATGTTGTCCTTTCTCTTATTTCTCCCTTTGATTGTACCATACACCGCCATGCAGCGCAAATTTTTCAGGCCCTTTTCTTTTTCCTTTTCTTTTTAAAGCCTTCGACAATCTTGAAAAAGACACCTTGCTCTGAACCTGGGAACGGCTCGCTTAAAACCCACGGCAAAGAAAAGGAAGAGACTGTCAGCCCAAAGCAGGGCAGCTCCTGCTCATTGGGGAAATCTACGGTTTGATTGACTACAATCTGCTGTGCACCAATCCGAATTTCCGCTGTCTGCAAAGAATTTACTTCTCCTCTGACGGTGTACATGGCTATATAATCAACCTCCTCTTCCCGCTCCATCCAGACGAGTTCATCCGGGCGGGCAATGTCCACTCCAAATTCAAAAAGGAAGGCTTCCAGTTCCGGATATTTTCCGCTGATCTGTGCATAAAAATTCCTGCACGCCGAACAGTCACAGAGCGAATTCTGCCGATAATATTTGCGATTTGCTTCTATGTCTGTCAAAAAAAACGTATACATCTTTCTGCATTTTTTTCATGAAATTTTCCTCTACCAACAAAAAGAGCCGCGTTTTTCGCGCGGCCCCCTGTTTATGATTCAATTTTATTCTTCGGCATCCGGCTCCAACAGGCCATATTTGCCATCTTTGCGGCGATACACCACATTGATCTCATTGTTTTCAATATTGCGGAACATGAAGAACTGATGCTCCAACATATTCATCTGCAAAATTGCTTCTTCGACACTGGCGGGCTTCACATAGAAGCGCTTGGTCTTAACGACCTCATATTCATCGAACTCCGCCATATCTTCCGGCTCAATATTCTCCGCATACTCCTGCACATACTGATCGATGGCCCCGCTGTGGAGACGCTTCTCCAGACGGGTTTTATTTTTGCGGATCTGCCGGCCCAGTGCAGAAATTACCTTATCGAGGGCGTCATTCATTTCTGCAGCGGTTTCCTCCGCGCGGCAGATCATGCCCGGCTGGCGAATGGTAATTTCCACCGTCTGACGGTTACGCTCCAGCGTCACCGTGACGGTTGCCTGTGCATTCTCGTCGAAAATCCGGTCAAAGCGCATGAGCTTTCTGGTTGCAAGCTCTTTGAAGTTGTCCCGCAGGGTAACCTTTCTGCCGATGATCGTAATTTTCATGCCAACATCTCCTAACACTTTAAACTATGCAGGTACTTTCCCAAATCGCAACCTCTGGGAGCCTCCTGTATCTGTGTTTATAGTATAACATATTTGATAAAAGTTTTAAAGAGTTTTGTGGAGAAACTGTAAAGAATTTGTATCGGATTTCTTTATATACAGGCAATCAGATGAATGGTATATTTACAAAACCACTTCTGCGTGGCGGGTTACATGGCAGCCCACATTCACCGCCATAGGCAGCCCGGCAATATGGGTTGGATACTGCTCGATATTTACCGCCAGCGCGGTCGTCACGCCGCCAAATCCTTGCGGCCCGATATCCAGCTGGTTCACTGCTTCCAGCATATCTGCTTCCAGCTGGGCATAAAAGGGATCATCATTCCGGCGGGAAACAGGACGGCACAGCGCTTTTTTTGCCAGCAGGGCGCACAGCTCAAAATCGCCGCCGATACCCACACCCAGCATCATAGGCGGGCAGGGGTTGGCTCCTGCCAAACGGGCGGTCTCCACCACAACTCCGATAATCTGCTCCCGGGTAGCGGAAGGGGTGAGCATGATCGTGCGGCTCATATTTTCGCTGCCAAAGCCTTTAGGGGCCACCATGAGACGAATCTGATTTCCGGGCACCAGCCGGGTGTGAAGCACTGCCGGGGTATTATCGTTGGTATTGCCACGGCGGATAGGGTCGGCCACCACGGAACAGCGCAGCAGACCCTCTACATAGCCCTTCCGCACGCCTTCGTTGACAGCCTCTTCAAAATTTCCGTTGATATGTACATCCTGTCCGATCTCCGCAAACACCACCGCCATGCCGGTATCCTGGCAGATGGGCAGCGTCAGTTCCCGGGCAGCATCCATATTGTTGCAGATATCCTGCATAATAGAATGGCCGATGGGATGATTTTCCCGCTCTGCCGCACAGCGGATACACTGTTCCATATCCGCAGGCAGTTCGCGGTTCGCTTCGATGCACAGCCGGCGGATTTCGCGGGTGATCTCTGCTGCATCAATCTCTCGAATCATGGAAAGCCCTCCTTCAAATCTCACGTCCGGAAATAAAAATTTTCTCCGGTTTTGCTGCCAGCTCCAACGGATCTTGACGGAATACCACCAGATCGGCATCCTTGCCCACTGCCAATGAGCCAACGCGATTATCAATCCCGCAGATTTTTGCCGGTTCAATGGTAATCGCGCGCAGGGCATCCTCGCGGCTCATGCCCTCACGCACCGCCAGTCCGGCGCACAGGGAGAGATATTGCAGCGGAATGACCGGGTGATCGGTAATCAACGCAGTCTGCACACCGGCTTTACGAAGCTTACCGGGGCAAGCAGGGGTCAGATTACGTAGTTCAGGTTTAGAGCGATCGCAGAGAATTGGCCCGTTGAGAACCCGAGCATGCTTTTCTGCCAGCTCTTCGGCAATCAGGTGGCCTTCTGTACCGTGGACAATTACATAATCCAGATTGAATTCCTCGGCCAAACGGATGGCGGTAAAAATGTCATCCGCACGATGGCAGTGGATATGTGCCTGGATTTCGCGGCGCAGCAACGGCAGCAGCGCTTCGCACTTGATATCGTACTCCGGCGGATCGAAATCCTCTTCGGTCTGCGCTTTTTCCACCTCTTCCAAATACCGCTTGGATTTGTAAAGCTGCTCACGGATCAGCGCTGCGGTGGCCATACGGGTAACCGGCGTCTGGTTCTTTCCATGGTAGACGTTTTTCGGGTTTTCACCCAGCGCCATTTTGATAGCCAGCGGCGCTTTAATAATCATATTATCAATGCATTTTCCGTATGTTTTGACAGCTGCCATCTGTCCGCCAATGGGATTGGCGCTGCCGGGGCCGGTCACTACGGTCGTTACGCCGCTTTCCAGTGCTTCGCGGAAGCAGCGATCCATGGGGTTGAGAGCATCTACTGCGCGCAGCTGAGGGGTAATGGGATCTGTTTCCTCGTTTCCGTCGTCGCCTTCAAAGGTCAGGCCGTCTTCCCACATACCGAGATGGGTATGCGCATCGATAAAACCGGGATAGACATGAGCGCCCTTCAAGTCAATCCACTCTTCCCCTTCGTGCTCGGGACAGCCCTCCATGGGCCCAATACCGGTAATCACGCCGTTTTCAGCGGTCATCCAGCCATTTTCATAGTCAATGCCCTCCATGGTATGAAGGACTGCATTTTTCAGCTTCATTCCTATAACCTCCTGTTGCCGTGAATAACAAAAAGCGGCGGAGAGCTGGTCTCCCGCCGCCGGATGTTTCATTTTCGTTCTGCTGGTTCAGCCTCTGGAATTGTTGTGGCGGGAGAAACCTCCACGCTTACTCTCAACAGCCCGCTTCAGGTCAGACATTTTTTCATCGCTGCTCTGCTTAAAACGGGACATCATATCCTCAAAGCTTCCGCCCTCATTGCGGCGGCTCTGCCACTCATAATTTCCGGGACGTCCGGGGCTGACGGCTGCCGGCCGAGGCTGGCGCGGAGCACGGGGACCGTTATTCGATCTCTGCTCTCTGCGCTGCGGCTGCTGCTGTGCAGGATCCAACGCCTTCTTCATAGACAGGCTGATTTTGCCTTCCTCACTGATGCTGAGCACCTTTACCTTGACTGTTTGATTCTCTGTCACAAAGTCGCGGATCTCCTTGACAAATGTCGGTGCAACCTCAGAGATGTGTACCATACCGGTCTTCCCTCCGGGCAGCTCCACGAAAGCTCCAAATTTTGTGATACCTGTGACCTTGCCTTCCAGAATCGATCCTACCTCAAGCTGCATACCTGAATGTTTTCCTCCTTAAAAATGTAAAGTAAACGAAGACCGGTATCCCCATTCATTCCCCTGAAATGATTACAAAGACACGTTCCCCGGTTTTTGCATAGTCCAGTTCTTCTCTGGCAACCTTCTCCGCGTACTCGCTGCCGTCCTTTTCAGTGGCATCGATTGACTGGCGAAGCTCTTCGTTTTCGACTTCCTGAACCTGGATCTGATTTTTCAGATTTTCCAGTTCACTTTTTTTCTGATTGATCTGAATCTGCTGGTTAATCAGCGCCGCTGCCACATACACAGCCAAGCAAAGAATGGACAGACGGAGCAAAAAACTTCCTTTTACTTTTTTCTTCTTGATAACCCGCACTGTCACTCATCCTTTCTGCGCGGCATTTCTGACAAAAGCCTGATTTTCGCATAATCAGCTTATAAAATTATACACTACTCTCCCCATCAGTTTCAAGGGATTTTTTTCGGTTCGAGCATTTATTTTTTGATTTACAGCGCCTTTTTTTGACAAGCTCACACATTTTCTTCCGGAAGAACCTGATAATGGGAAAAAACATCCGCCGCAGCAGCTTTTTGAATGCCCTGAGCAAGCTGCGCAGCACACCTGCGGCCCAGATCGTCAATTCTCCAAACGTCATGGCCCACAGACACATGCCAATTCCTTCCCCTGCAATCATATAAAAGCGCAGCTGGCCTTTTTCGGCGGCCAAAGCAGCGATAAAAGTCAGTACAGATGCAGCGCACATGAACAGGACGTCAAACAGGAATCGCTGACGTTTTCCGCCCTCAAGCAATATATACAGAATCCGAAACCCATCATAAATCGCACCCAGCAAGCCGCCCATGGCAAGGGAAAGCAGGAACCCCGGAAGGAACTCTTCCCCATTCATCGGAACAACCTGGAGAAGAACGAGCCCTGCTGGCGATTTTCAGCATATGTCAGCGAGAGGACTCCTCCTGTCACGGTCAATTCACCCGATTCGGTATTCAAATGCTCCATATGCAGCTCTCTGCCTCGGATAAGAAGCTGTCCTTCCTCAGTATAGGCAACGATGGTCTGCTCATCATAGCTGTCTACATTGGTTACGCCTGTTGCCGTAAGGTGCTTTCTTCCCTCAAGAATCAGATTGTGTGGGGGCTGGACACTGTGCCCTCCTGCTCTTCCGGACTCCGACACCATAGCAGAGCCTGTTGCAACCACCTTCATCAAACCGCATCCTTTCCATTATGCATTACCGGGCTTTTGCCCTGCTACAGCATATGCATCCAGGTTTGCGGATATGTTTATAAAAAAGCGGGAAAGCAACGCTTCCCCGCCTCTCTTTAGGCATTATTCCAAAATCTGATACATATCCGATGCAGCTTCCTTGCGGACAGTTTCTGCAACGGTGAGCACCTTTGCCCGAATCGCACGGCTGCCGAGCTGGATTTCCAGTTCATCGCCGATTTTCACATCATACGAAGCGCGCGCAGGCTTTCCGTTCACCAGAACACGGCCGGCGTCGCATGCCTCATTCGCCACAGTACGGCGCTTGATGATGCGCGAAACTTTGAGATATTTATCCAATCTCATTGAAAAAGCTCCTTCCTCTCCCCCAAAACCGGCGCTGCCGCCTAGCGGCATATGCGCAAAAGGGTACGGCACCGCTCTGCGCGAGGCCATACCCTGCAAATCATTCGTGATCGACTGCGTCCTTGAAGCCTCTGCCAGCCTTGAATGCCGGAGACTTGGAAGCCGGAATCGTGATGGGGTTGTTAGTTCTGGGGTCACGGCCCTGACGTTCGCTGCGGCTGCGCACCTCAAAGGTACCAAAGCCTACGATCTGCACTTTTTCCTCCTTGGAAAGGGTCTCAACGATAACGTCGAGCATAGAATTAACGGCATTGTCTGCATCTTTCTTGGACAAACCGGACTTTTCTGCAACAGCAGCAATCAATTCTGTTTTGTTCATTGTTTTTTGCCTCCAAATAGAATTTATATCATCCACAGATGAGCAAAAAGCTGCATCTGAGAACTGACGAACTTATCGAAAAAGGAAAGGTACTTATCCTTTCGCCTTTTCTTCGCGTTTTGCTTCGTCCCAGAGAGCATCCAGCTCTTCCAAAGAAGCGGATTCCATATTTACCCCACGAGCCAACGCCATTTTCTCAACTGCCTCAAACCGACGGATAAACTTATCACAGGAGCGTGTCAAAGCCTCTTCCGGCTCAGCATGCAAAAAGCGGGCCACGTTGACCACTGCAAACAGCAGATCTCCCACTTCTTCCATCCGCTCTTCCTCGCTTCCGGCAGCTGCCTGACGCACTTCTGCCAGCTCTTCAGCCACCTTTTCCATTGCGCCTTCCGCATTAGGCCAGTCAAAACCGGCTTTGGCTGCCTTTTTCTGCACCTTTTCGCTGCGAATCAGCGCAGGCAGTGCGCGTGAAACACTCTTCAGCACATCGGTGTGCGTTTTCTGGTCTTTGCTGGCCTTTTTGGCGTCATCCCAGCTCTTCAGCGCTTCCGTTTCGTTATTGGCCGTTACGCTGCCAAATACATGAGGATGGCGGTACACGAGCTTTTGTGCCACATCGTTGACAACTTCTTCAAAGGTAAAGCCGCCCTCTTCTTTCTCAATCTGAGAATGGAGCACAACCTGCAGCAACACGTCACCCAGCTCTTCCTGCAAAAGGGCACGGTCTTCCGTATCGATGGCTTCAATCGCTTCATAGGTCTCTTCAATGAAGTTCGCACGCACACTCTTGTGTGTCTGGGCACGATCCCAAGGGCATCCTTCCGGAGAACGGAGCAGCTCCATGATCTTCAAAAGGTCATCCATTGTATAAATCTGTTTTCTTTCAAATTCCATGGCTGATTCCTCCTGTACGATAGCCTGCACCCTGTCAATACGGCAATTTCCAAAAAAGCAAAATTCGTTCTTATTTTACTCGATTCCATCCCTTTTTGCAAGTAGTTTTGAAATTTTTTGTCCGCCAGGAAGCTGTTCCAGCTCTTCACGGCCCGGAACCCCCAGCAAAAACAGGCTCAGGACATAACAGACACCCCCCAGCGCAATGGCTCCCAGCGTGATGGCCGGGGAATCAGTGAACCAGCGCAGCAGCGCCTGATGCCCACCATAAGCCGCCGCCCCGCACACACAAGCCGCTGCAAGCGGGCGAAGCAGCGTTCTGCTCAGACGCAGGCGCAGTCCGGTGACTTTTTGCAGCGCTACAAAAGAACCCACTGCAATCAATACATAACAGGACAGCGTTCCCACCGCTGCGCCCAGGATGTTCAGCTCCGGGATGGAAGTCAGCCAGAAATTCAGCCCGGCTTTCAATAACAGCCCGACACCCAACAGCTTGAGCGGGATATCCATTCTACCCACCGCTTGCAGCATACTTTGTAATGGCGTACTAATAGAAGCAAACACCGCGCCGGCTGCCATAATCGGCAAAAGCCGGGCAATAATCGGCGCTGCTGCACGGCTGCCGAACAACAGGCTGACAATCGGCCCGGAAAGCACCGCCATGCCAATTCCTGCTGGAAAACTGAACAGAGCAGTCATGCGCAGGACAGATTCCATGCTTTTTTGCAGTGCGCGTGGATTCGAGGTGCCCCAGGCTGCCGTCACGTTGGGCAGAGCACTGACCCCGAACGCCTGCGTCACGGCCGGGATAAGCATAAACAGGGTATGGGCGTTGGCGTAACATCCAAACAGGAAATTGGGAATGGTTTCGGGATTTTCCAGATGATATACCGGGATCATCCCTTCATATTGTTTGAGCAATGCGGCTGAATCATGCGATAAAATTCCCATCACACCCACCTGTAAAAAGGTTGTGTCTACCAGTCCCGCAATATTCACCGCAACTGCTCCCAACCCGATAGGAAGCGCGGTTTTGAGAAGAATTTTGGCTGTTTTTCTAAAAGAAAGAGGCGGCGGGCTGCGTTTTTCTTTTTGTGCAGAAATCCCATCCCCGCGCATCCGGTGACGCAAAAAGAGATACAGCACGCCCGCCGCCGTCCCCACTGTTACTCCTCCGATAGCACCAGCGGCTGCCCAGGGAAGCGCCAATGCCCGCGCCTGTTCCAGAGAAGCTGCCGGGGTTCCAAACACTGTTCCGGAAAGCTCGTATTCCCGCAACCCGGTTTGCAGCAGGAAAGCAGAAGCACATAATCCGAACAGCAGCCTGCACAGTGCTTCGATCATTTCAGAGACAGCAGTGGGCGCCATATTACGCAAGCCCTCATAATAGCCCCGGTAAATCGAGGCCATACAGCTGAAAAGGATTGCTGGAGCCAGCACCAACATGGCAGGCAGCGCATCCTCATTGCCCATAGCCCGCACATAAAATCCAGAACCGGCCAGTATCATGATAAATCCTAAAACACCGACAGACAGAAAAACCGGAATAGAAACCCGATGAATCTGCCGGACATCGTGATACCGGCCTCTGGCACTGTTTAAAGAAACCATGCGGGAAATAGCTACCGGAAATCCCGCCGTAGCCAGACTGTAGATCGGGCTGTAAAAACTGTATGCAGTAGTAAAATACCCCATTCCGTCCTCTTCAATAATCCAGTTAAGCGGAATTTTGAAAAGCGCCCCCATGATCTTGACCGCGATGACTCCCAATGTCAAAATCATGGCTCCGCGCAGAAAACTGTGTGGTTTTCCTGTTTTTCTCATCCAAACACACCCGTTTCAAAATAGAATCTTTATACTCTATGAAACCGGCGCGGACAGTATGTCTCGCAAACAAAAAACGCCGCAGATCTGACAAGGCAGTCAGACCTGCGGCGCTCTATTTATTTGTTTTATGCGTTCGGATCATCTGTGGGCTTGCTGTCTTCGGCAGGCTCAGCCGGGACAACCGGTTCTTCTGCTGCCGGCTCTTCCGCTTCAAAAGGAGTCTCTTCCGGCTCCTCTTTCACGAGTTTTGCTCCACAATGGCTGCAATAAATGGACTCCTGCGGGTTCAGAGTTCCACAGGCCTGACAGGTCAGCTTGTTGCGAGCCATCGCCAGTTCCTGATTGATGACATCCAGCTGCTCATACAGCTCATCAATACAGCTGACGCTCTCGGCTACCAGCTCACTGGGGTCATAACCAGACTTCTGTGCATCATATACGGTACGTCCCAAAGCTTCCAGCCGTCTGGAAATCTCACGATTTATGTCTGCTGCGCTAAGGCGCAGTTTGGAAATATCCATCAGCTGGCCGGCTTTTTTGCCAACCACATTTGCCGCAGATTTGGCATTGACAACCACATCTTCAAAAAGACCCATACTGTACACTCTCCTTTTATCTTTTTAATTTTATTCGCAGGAAATCATCGCGATATTAGTACATGGTACTATTTTTTCGCTTACCCACATTATAGAGCATCTTGCTGGAAAACTCAAGAATAAGCCCAAAACTTCCTGTAAACAATCTATGAAAAAACTCACTCTATTTGGTTTAGTGTCTGTTTTTCTTCCTGATCAGGCCCCAAAAATTCACGAAGCATAGAATCTGCCGGAACCATTTTATCCGGTACTGGCTCAAAGCGCATCAGCTTTGCTTCCAGATCACGTGCCTTTTGAAAATAAGGGCTGTCTGGCGCAATTGAGCGCAGCAGCGGGATTGCACGACCGCGCAGCACACAGGGTTCATAGATATGGATAGAATTCACAGTTACATCGCTTGTATGCCGATACGGCCGGATATATTTGTTTTCTCCGGCCACCACATTGGGCCACATGGAGAATGTACGCTCCAGTGAAGTATTTCGGAACTGATAATCCCGTATCAGACGGCGTACTAACCGCAAATCCATAGGGGAAATCACAATGCCATTGGCATCTTTAATCCCCTGCTTTACACTGGTGTAAATTTTCATCACCCGGTCTCCCGGCAAATGCTGGGTAAAGACCGGATTCAGCGCATGAATCCCCTCAATAATCGCAACAGCGCGGTCTTTCAGCTCCAGCGGACGGGTATAATCTGCCGGACGGCGGATGTTGAAATCAAACACCGGCATATCACATCGTCCCTTTTGCAGCAAATCACTGAGGCACTCTTTGGCTTTCGGCACATTGAGCGCTTCTACCGCTTCGTAGTCGTAGGTACCATCCGGCAAAAGCGGCGCCTGATTTGCACCCAGATAAAAATCATCCATCGAAACAATGGTGCTCTCTTCCCCAAGTTTTGCCAGCTCGCGCTGAAGCATGTGGGCTGTGGTGGTCTTTCCACTGCTGCTGGGGCCGGAAAGCATGATAATCCGGTACCGTTCGCGTCGTACCACCTGCCGGGCAATATTGGCCAGGTTATTATGATAGGCATCCTCTACCTCTTCGATCATCTGCTGCGGCGCTTCCAGCGCGGCATCGTTGATCTGCTCCAGATGATTGACGTATTTAAAATAACTATTCGCAAAACTGCTCATACAGTGTTTTCACCTCATTTTTTCGCGAGAGGATTTCCTCGTAGCGGCTGCAATATTCATATGAATATTTGAAGTTAAAAATTCGGCGCAAAAAGTCCGAATTTGGGTCTTTGATCTTTGAAACCGCCCCGGCGCCGCATGCCAGCACGGTATGAGTCTCATCCATAGTGATGATATTATAGTAACACTCAGTTCCCGGTTTCGCCCATCCCACATTTTCCAGATTACCGACCATACGGCTCTGGCGATAGAGATAGTATGGCGCATACCCGGCGCCCGTCAGACGGCTGTCTGCATATTCCAGCATGGCGGCTGCCGTCGCACCGTCATTATGGAAGCGCTCTACATCTTCCTGCTGAATCATTCGGGCGGAGTGTTTCAGTGCCAGCGAGTGTACGGTAATATTCTCCGGATCCAGCGCCAGAATCTGATCCATGGTATGGGCAAAGTTTTCGGCAGTATCATCGGGCAGACCGGCAATCAGATCCATATTGATATTATCAAATCCCAGCTGCCGCGCCAATGCAAAAGCCTCCAAAGTCTGTTCTGCTGAATGGCGGCGGCCAATCACCTCGAGCACGTGGTTATTGAGTGTCTGCGGATTGATGCTGATACGGCTGATGCCACAGCTTCGCAGTGCCTCCAGCTTTTCGCGGTCAATGGTATCCGGGCGCCCCGCTTCTACTGTGAATTCCCGGCAATGGGACAAATCCCAGCTTTTCTGCACGGCAGTAATCAATCGGGTAAGCTGTTCCGGGTTCAGGGTGGTGGGGGTTCCGCCGCCAATATAAACCGATTCCAGCCGCAGGCCAAGCTCTTTTGCAATCGCGCCGGTGTATTCCGCTTCCTGGCATAAAAGCTCCACATATTGCGGAATCAGCCGAGCAGAACGCTCCACGGTCTGTGAGACAAACGAGCAATAAGAACAGCGGGTGGGGCAAAACGGGATGGACAGATACAAGCTGCACGATTCCGATCGGTTCTGTTCCAGAAAAGGCCGCTGTTCTGCCATGGTTCGCCGGGCAAGTTCTGTCTTTTCAGGCGATACCAATAATTCCTGCTGGAAAAATTTCATCGCTGCCTCTTCTCCCTGCTGCTGCGTTAACTGGCGCAGCAGCTTGACCGGGTGGATACCCGTCAGGATTCCCCATTTTGGCTCACAGCTGCACAGCTCACACAAGATGCGGAACAGCAGCACCCCCATACGGCGCTCATATTCACGGCGGCGTTCAAAATCTGCCAGTCCAGCAAACACACTTTGCGGGAATTCGGCGGTTTGGCTGCGCTCTTCCCCTTCAATGCTGGCCCAGGCGGTAAACCGGACAGCTGATTCCGATTCCTGTACGCGAACCATTGCCTGTGCCTGTTTGGTATTGGCTGCATCGAGTGCGCTGAAGCGCACTTCGATTTTCTGATACGGGAAAAAGATTCGGCACAAATTTTCCATTTCATAATGGCGGTCAAAGCCGTCAATCCATAAAATCATATCCGGTTCCTTTCATATAAGGGTTGCTCTGGCGTTCCCGCTCCAAAGTGGTGGAAGGGCCATGACCACAGTACACCTTCCTATCACCGGGAATCTCCCGCAGGCGCTGCAAAGAGGCCGAAATCTGCTGCCAGCTGCCAGTCGGAAAATCAGTTCTTCCCATGGAACCCGCCATCAGAGTATCGCCTGTAAAAATCACCTCATCGCCGAGATAGCAGCAGCTTCCGGCAGTATGTCCGGGAGTAAGGAGCACCTTCAAAACGCTTTCTCCCACCATAACGGTATCGCCGTCTTTCAAAAATTTGCCCACCGTAAAAGGCTGAACAGACAGCCCTATCATGGCTGAAAGATTCAACTGCGGGTCTGTGAGAAAGCCTTTCTCTTCTTCTGTAAGGTATACCGGCGCACCGGTCTTTTTCTGTACGGCGGCTGTACCCAGTATATGGTCAAAATGGGCGTGTGTGAGCAGAATCGCTTTCACCTTTTTCCCTTCCAGCGCGATTTCCAGCCGGGAATCCCAATAGCCGGGGTCAACCACCGCACAGAAACCGGTCGTTTCGTCTTTTGCCAGAAAGCAGTTGGTGGGCATCATGCCGCCGGGAATGGTTTCAACTGTCAGCATATTTTTCGTCCTTTCGGTTTTAAAATCTATGAAAATCAGCCGCCGCAATTCCTTGCAGCGGCTGACATCTCTTATGAACGTTCAACGGAGCGCACGTCTTGTATCCCTTTCAGGCGATCCATCACAGACTTGAGGTGATCGGGGCCATTCACCGTAAAGGTGGCATAAATCACAGCAGAGCCATCTTTCAGCTCTCTGGAATTCAGAGAATGAATAGACAGATGCATGGCAGAGAACTGCTGTGCCACATCGGCCAGCAGGCCGGGACGATCGTTTGCTACAATCTCCAGTGTGGTCTGGAAGGTCTCACGCACTTCTCCGGCCCAATGAGCATGTACCCAGCGTTCCGGCTCTGGCGCATCTTCGATACGTGCCGGGACATTGGAACAATTGCGCTTGTGAATCGAAACACCAAATCCGCGGGTGATAAATCCGATGATGTCATCTCCGGGCAAAGGGTTGCAGCACTTGGAAAATTTAATCAGGCAGTTATCCACCCCTTCTACCAATACGCCGCCTACCGCGCTTTTTACACGCGGCTGCTGCACCGGCTGAGACGGCTGTGCAGCCTCCTGCATCTGCACCGCTGCTTTTTTTGATTTATTATATTCCTCACGGATACGGGGCATGATCTTCCACAGCTGGATTCCACCATATCCGATCGCTGCGTACAGGTCATCAAGTGTACCGCAGCTATTGCGTTTTCCTACGGTATCCATCAGATTTTGCAGCAGCTCGTCAGAAAGTTCAATGTTATTCCGCCGGAACTCCCGCTCCAGCTCGGCACGGCCTTCAACAATATTCTCTTCCCGACGTTCTTTCTTGAACCATTGGCGAATCTTGTTGCGCGCTTCGCTTGTTCTGACGATTTTCAGCCAGTCGCGGCTGGGGCCGTGCCCCACCTCTTTCGTGGTCAAAATTTCGATGATTTCTCCGGTTTTTACTTTATAATCAATGGGAACAATGCGTTTATCCACTTTGGCGCCCACCATACGGTTGCCTACTGCACTGTGAATCGCATAGGCAAAATCGATTACGGTGGAGCCGGTCGGCAAACTGATAACCTGTCCTTTTGGGGTAAAAACAAACACTTCTTCCGGGGCAAGGTCACTCTTGATGGCCCGGACAATATCGGTAGCATCTTCGTTGTCTTTCTGGTTTTCCAACATCTGGCGAATCCAGACCAGACGTTCATCCACAGACTTGCTGCGCGTCATACCCAGCTTGTACTTCCAGTGGGCGGCAATACCGTATTCTGCTGTATAATGCATCTCCCAGGTACGAATCTGCACTTCAAAGGGGATGCCGTCTGCACTGAGCACGGTAGTATGCAATGACTGGTACATGTTGGGCTTTGGAGTGGAAATATAATCTTTAAACCGGTTGGGAATCGGCTGGAACATATCGTGAATCAAGCCCAGCACATTATAGCAATCGGTAACCGTATCTACAATCACGCGAACTGCGTATACATCGTAGATTTCTTCCATGCTCTTGCCCTGAATGAACATCTTGCGGAAAATACCGTTGATACTCTTGACGCGGCCCTCCAGATATACATTCGGAATGATGGTGGAAACACGCTGGCGAATCTCGGTTTTGGTACGTTCAATAAAGGCGATTCGGTCTTTGCTCTGCATGGCCAGCGTATCTTCGATTTCGTGATATGCAATCGGATCAAGGTATTGCAATGAGAGGTCTTCCAGTTCCTCTTTGACAGCCCGGATACCCAAGCGATGTGCGATGGGGGCATATACCTCCATACTTTCAAGAGCTGTATCCCGTTGCTTTTGCGGCGGTTTAAATTCCAGCGTACGCATATTGTGCAGACGGTCTGCCAGCTTGATGATGATAACCCGGATATCTTCCGACATAGCCATCAGCATTTTGCGGATATTTTCTGCCTGCTGCTCTTCCCGGGATGAATAGGGAATTTTGCCCAGCTTGGTCACGCCATCAATCAAGTTCGCGATTTCCTGGTTGAACATCTTGCGGATATCTTCCAGCGTGTAATCGGTATCCTCCACCACATCGTGCAGAAGGCCGCCCACTACCGACTCGGAATCCATGCCCAGTTCGACCAGAATACAGGAAACCGCCAGAGGATGAATGATATACGGCTCTCCGGACATACGCTTTTGCCCTTGATGAGCACCATCTGCCAGCTTATAAGCCTTTTCAATAATCTCCATGTTGAATTCGCGCCCAGTGCCGCGAATCAGTTCCAGCAATTCCTCATAACTTTGTCCATGTCTAACCGCCATATCAAATACCCTCCTTTTTCAAATATCCCTTCAATTTTTCAAACAATGGTGAAGCTGTCAAATCCACCTTTCCCTGTACCGGCATCAGTTCCACACGAAGGCAGCCGGCATGGTGCCTGCATAGAATCAGCTTGCGCTCTTCCATGACATCCAGCAGAAACAACAGCTTGCCCATATGCAGCTGGGGCTGCTTCATACGGTACCACAAAAACATTGCCGGGCCATCCCATCCGCCATACTGACGCAGAAAACGGTACACAACTGCAAAGTCCTCGCGGTTCGGCAGAAGTACATCCCCCTCTCCATGAGGAAAGGGTTCACCGCGCAGGAACTGCTCATACATGCGCTGCTGCCGCAACAGCATCGGAAAATCCGCATCTGATGGACGGCTCTCCCGCACCACAATGCTCAGATTCTTTTCGCCGCGATATTCACGTGCATCCAGTGAAACCGCAAGATCCATTGTGTCACCGGGCAGATAGGGGAATTCTTCCGGCGTGGTGCCGAACTGCATGCAGCGTATCGCCGCATCTTTCCTGCGCAACAGCAGCCTCAGGTGCTTCCCGCCGCCAACGGATGTAATCTCCTCCAATGTCATGCCGTACAGGCCAAACAGCGGAGCGGGATTTCCCTCTCCAAACGGTTCCAGCAACTGCAGCATTTCGGGCATATCCACCCGCAGAGCCGCCGGATTCAACCGGCAGTCAAGCGTAACCGTGGGAATCGGCATTTCCTGCTGCATAGCTGCAAATTCATTGATTTTTCGCCGGAATTCAGCTACATTCTGGGTGGGAAGCGACAATCCGGCTGCCATCAGATGCCCACCGTACTTGGTGAGCAAAGGCGCGCAGTAGTTGACAGCATCAAACAGAGAAAATCCCTCTATGCTCCGGCCGGAACCTTTGGTCTCTTCCGGTGAAACGGAAAGCACCATGCAGGGCTTGCCAAAGCGCTCTACCAACCGCGCTGCCACGATACCGATAACGCCGTGATGCCAGCCTTCCCCATCTACCACCAGCACCCGATCATACAGCCGCTCTGGTTCGCGCCGCAGCTGTTCGATTACCTTTTCCATGATCTGGGTTTCTGTTTGGCGGCGGCGGTCATTATCTTCACAGATATCTGCCGCGAGTGTCTGGGCTTCTTCGGGGTCTTCGCTGGTTAGTAGGTGGACTGCACGCGACGGGGAACCCATCCGCCCGGTTGCATTGATGCGGGGTACCAGTGTGAACGCTACACTCACAGCATCCATGGTGCGTCCTTCCATGGAAGACTGTGCAATCAGGGCCCGCAGCCCCTCCCGCTCCGGCTCCTGGAGCAGCCGCAGGCCGGCTTTTACCAGCGTGCGGTTTTCCCCGGTCAGCGGAACCACGTCGCCAATTGTACCGATCGCCGCAAGATCAGCATAATTGTCGAACAGGCTCTGTGGGTCGCCATCTTCCATTTCCAACGCCATCATCAGTTGAAACGCGATTCCAACACCGGAAAAATCCCGGTATGGGCTTTGATTATCGACACGCCAGGCATCCACTACAGCGACAGCCTTTGGCAATGTACTTTGTGGGCGGTGATGATCCGTAATGATAACATCCATTCCCAGCTCCGCAGCACGGAGAACCTCCTGATGAGAAGAAATTCCGTTATCTACCGTCACGATCAGCTGCACCTGCTGCTCGGCCAACTTTTCCACAGCGGAAAGGTTCAAACCATAGCCTTCCCCTTCCCGTTCTGGGATATAAAACATCACATTAGCACCACAGGTCTGTAAATAGGAAAAAAGAATGGAAGTAGCGGTCACACCGTCTGCATCGTAATCGCCGTAAATGGCAATTTTTTCAAAACCATCAATTGCACGGCGCAGACGAGAAACTGCTTTTTCCATATCCGGGAGCAGGTAAGGATCTGATAAGGCATCTTCTCCCTGAAGCATTGCCATGGCCTTTTTAGACGTACGAAATCCACGGATATCCAGCATCATGGCAACAAAATACGGAACCCCGGTTTCTTCCGCGATTCTGGCCGCATTTTCCTTATTCAGAGGACGAACATTCCAATTCTTTACCTGCAATAGATATTCACCGCTTTTCTGTACGGCCACCGCCGACATATTTTATACATTGTACCATTTTCAACGCTGCAATTCAATAGAAAGCATGTGCTTCCCCGATGCTTTTTTGTTTCTGAAAAAGCCTCAGCCGCTGCCGGATTTCTCCGCAGCGGCTGACAGAGCACTTTGCTGAATTTTATTATTTTTTCTTTATGGTAACCGTAGCCGTGTATTTTCCATATGCCCAACATCCTTCTGCATCGGTAAAACCGACTGTTACAGGCAGTTCTACCGTACCATATACATCCGTCTGTCCTGTCATATCAATCGTAGCATACACATCATCCGATGCCAGTGATAAAATCTGATTTTCCGGCCCAATTGCCTGCACATGCATGGAATCTGTCAGTACAGATACATCCTGTGTATCCGAAGCATTTTTGACTGTGATATTCCCAGAGGTTAATTCCAACTGTCTCTGCGAATAATCGGACAAATCCAGCGACACTGATACCTTCCAGGTATTGCTGATATTCCTGAATCCCGCCGGAAGCGTTACGGAAGTGGTCAGTTCTGTTGTATCCAGGTTCACATTGGAAAAATCGATGGGATCCAGTGTGATGGAAGTCAGATTTTTCAGCGCATCTTCTGGTCCGGCAATCACGATTTTCGAGGGGTCTGCTTGAATACGGGATCTGGAAAAAGACTTGGGCATATTGATCGCACTGGGCGTAAGAGTTACTTCTTTTCTTGGAAAGACCGAAACCGTTGCATCAATTTTTTCTGTACTGAATTCCAGATACTGGTCTTCAACTACTTTGCCATTTTCGTCATAAGGAATCAGTTTGCATTCAAAAACCTTTGTGCTGGTAAGGACTTCATCAGTTTTATATTCAGCTACTACCCGTGTAACCTTACTCACTGAACTCTCTGGTCCCGAAATTGTTACCGAATCTTCTGAGAGTGTGGGGGTGTTATAAAAGTACTGGTCGTTAAAGCCATACGAAATATCACTTTCCACATCCAGAATTTTTTCCTGGTAACGGTCAATCAACACGGTCACTTCTGTAGGATATACGGATACCAGCTGATAATCAGCCAGTTCATTGGTCACTTTTTTTGCTTCCAAAGGCAGCGTATATTCCGTCAGCTTTCCGCCAATTGTACTGGCTGAACTGGGTGAAAACTTCGCGTATGCCTTAATATCATCGGGCTGTAACCGATTTACAACAACGCTGCTTCCTGAAACCGAAACTGTTGCGGTAGTTTCTGACTGTTGGAATACTTTCAGGTTTTCTTCCTGTGCTGCAGTGGAAAGCTCGATTTCGACCGGCACATCATTTATCTCGCGAGGACGCTCGGTTGTATTGGTAAAGCCCATAATAAACCAGATAATCAATGCACACAGCACCGAAAAGCCCATGACAAAATGATTGTTATAGAACAGCTCGGAAATTTTAGGCATTTTTTTTCGAGGCTTAAATTTCGTTTTTTTGTTATTGTTTTTTTCAGTGGTCTTATTTTCAGTTGACTGTACAGCGTCATTTTTTATTTTATGGAAACGAAATTTCATTCTTCATTCCCCCTCTTTCTGCGGCTGAAAAAGCCTTGCTTCTTTTCACTGCCGGCTTCGGGGAGAAGTAGTTCTTCGAGTGCATTGATCAGGGTTTCTCTGGTATAATTACGGGTCAGAATTCCGTTGATTGCCAGCGAAATCTGTCCTGTTTCCTCTGAGACTACCACCACTACCGCATCGGAATTTTCGCTCATACCAATTGCGGCACGATGGCGGGTACCCAGATCAATACTGATGCTGTCATTTTTGGTCAGCGGAAGAATACATCCGGCAGCATATACCATACCTTCGCGCATAATCATCGCCCCATCATGCAGGGGAGCTTTGTTAAAAAAGATATTCCCGATAATCGCAGCCGTCGGCTCTGCATTGACGACCGTACCGGTATCTACAATTTCTTTCAGCTTGGTTTTGCGTTCAAAAACAATCAGCGCGCCCATTTTCTGTTTCTGCAGCGTCATACAAGCGTCTGCTACAGCGTAAATACCACGACGCTCATTTTTCAATTCTGTTTCTTCATCTTTTTGTGCAGCGGCCAGGGAAAACGGCTTTCCAACGCCATTTCTTCCCATTTGTTCCAACGCCCGGCGAAGCTCCGGCTGAAAAACGATGAGCAAAGCGACCATAGTAAACTGGAAAAACATGGTCAGCAGTTCTTTCATCATACGCAGCTCCAGATAATTGGACAGTGCAAACACCACCACTACCAGCAGCAGGCCTTTTACCAGTTGTTCAGCACGGGATTCCCGCACCAGCTTGATGCCGCTGTAGATGATAAAGGAAACCGCCAATACATCCACTGCATCTGCAAAATTGAACTGGCGAACCAGATCCATAAACAGCACCCAAAACTGTTGTAAACTTTCCATCGCTCCCATCCTTTCCGTTACTTCCCTCACTGCCCTTTTCTTTACTGAAAAATGATACGGGCCAATCTCCCCGCAGTTTTTTATTCTCCCTGTTAGTTTTATTGTACCATATCTATTATAAGATGCAAATCATTTTGAAAATTTTCTATGAATCATTTTCAAAAACCCCGTGGCGACCTGCGGAATTTCAGCAAAATTGCTAAACGCCGAAGGTGCCAGACGAATTGTCCCCTGCTCCAGCGTACCCATCGCCCGATGAGCCAATGGCGCACAGTGCAGACCGCATCGCACGGCGATTCCCTGTCGAGCCAGCATAGCTCCGGCCTCTTCACTCGAGAAGCCCTGTACATTGCATGAAAGCAGCGGCACAAAATGCTGTGGATCTGGTCGAGGCGTGTACAAAACAACCTCTGGAATCGATGCCAGGCGGTCATACAAAGCTTGCACATATGCCATTTCATGACGGAAAAGAGCTTCCCGGCGCTGTTTGACAAAACGGATTCCTGCACGCAATCCGGCGATTCCCGGAACATTCAGTGTGCCGCTCTCAAACCGGTCGGGCATCTCCTGCGGCTGGCGCAGCTGCATGGAACTGCTGCCAGTTCCTCCTTCCAGAATCGTCTCTAACTGTTCGCCGCGCGCAGTCAGCAGCAATCCTGTTCCCATGGGGCCGTACAGTCCTTTATGACCCGGTACACACAGAAAATCCAGTCCCATCTCTTGCATATCGATCGGCAATACACCTGCACTTTGCGCAGCGTCCACCGCAATCGGGATTTGATACGCATGTGCCAAAGCGGCGATTCGTTCTACTGGCAGCCTTGCCCCCCACACGTTGGAGGCGTGTGTACAGACAATCAGGCGCGTCTTTTCGTTCATCGATTTTCGAAAGGCATCCACTGTCGCATCATGATCCCCAATAGAAACATGTGCAGCCGTATAGGTGACCCCTTTTTCCCGCAGTGCTTCCAGTGGGCGCATGACCGCATTGTGCTCCAGATCAGATACCACTACATGGTCGCCCGCTTTCAGCCAGCCTTTGAGAACCATATTCAGCGCCTGTGTGCAGTTCAGCGGGAAAGCCACATTTTCAGGGCCGGGGCCATGAAAAAAATCAGATGCTTCTTTCCGGCAGGCATACAGCTCTTCTGCCGCAGCCATACTCATACGATATCCGCTTCGCCCAGGATTTGCGCTGAACAACCGCAGCGCACGGTCTACTGCTTCCCGAACCGCACGGGGTTTGGGAGAGGTTGTGGCGGCATTGTCAAGATATATCATCGCAAATCCGCCCTTTCAAGCCTTCCCAGAATTTTAATATTGGCCTGGCGGAGTATTTTTTCCGCCTGATCGACATTTTCCGGCACATACAGGTTATATCCGCAGCCGGCCCTACTGGAACGGGTACTGCGTTCCACATAGGACCTGATTCCATGTCGAAACAAAAGCTCGCGGCCTCTCATAGCATATGTGACGGAACTCACCTGAATGACAGGCTTTTCCATCGCAAAACCACCTCTCTGAAAAATACGGAGGAACCTCCGCTCTTCCAGAATATGCAGCCTGCGGGGAATTTGTCCGCTTTCAATACTGTCAGTGCAGCAAACAGACGCTGTGCACAGCGATTCCTTCACCTGCACCGGTAAAGCCCAAGCCCTCTTCGGTGGTGGCTTTTACGCTGACCTGCCCGATATCGATTCCACATGCTCTGGCCAGCCTTTCACGCATGGCGTCAATATGTGGCCGGAGTTTCGGCGCCTGTGCCAGAATGGTCGCATCAATATTTTCAATCTCATATCCTTTTTCGCGGACTACGCGGCACACTTCTGCCAGCAAAAGCAGACTGTCTGCCCCTTCATAAGCCGGGGCGGTATCCGGGAACAGCTTTCCAATATCTCCCAGTGCGGCAGCTCCCAGCAGGGCATCTGCTATCGCATGGGCGAGAACATCTGCATCCGAATGGCCCAAAAGTCCCTTTTTCCAGGGAATTTCTACTCCGCCCAGAATCAGGCGGCGGCCTTCTACCAACCGGTGCACATCATATCCATGTCCGATCCTCACTGAAATCAGCCATCCTTTCTGTTGTTTTCTTCCTTTTGCAATCTTTGCCGTTCTTCCAGAATGGCGCGTGCATACAGCAGGTCTTCCGGTGTCGTCACTTTCAGATTGCTGCGCAGTCCCATACACAGATGTACTCGGCGCCCTGCAAACTCCATGAGCTGGCAATCATCCGTAAAGTCTTTTCCGGCTGCGCGTGCTTTTTCCATCGCCTGCTCATATTCTTCCCGGAAAAACACCTGCGGAGTTTGCACTGCACGCAGCAGGCTGCGGTTAGGGGTGAATGTGACAAATTCTTCTGCATCCACTTCCTTTATGGTGTCCACCACCGGCACCGCCAGCGAAGAGGCACGCCATTTTTTGCAGTCCGCAATCACGGCGGCGATTTCCTGTTGGGTTACCAGTGGCCGCGCACCATCATGAATGGCGATAATCTCGCAGTTTCCCGCCGCACGCACGCCTGCCGCGACCGATTCCTGCCGTGTGCTGCCACCCGGGACAATCTGCTTGATTTTTGGAAAAGGCTTTGCGAGTTTGTCAATTACCGGGATATCCTCTTCCCGGCACACCAAAACAGCTTCATCCACGCAGTCTGACTGGTCAAAAGTCCTCAATGTATGAACCAGCAGCGGCTCTCCGCACAGCTTCAACAGCTGTTTCGGAACGCTTCCTCCCATACGGGTCGAACTTCCCGCTGCTACGATCACCGCACAAACACGCTCCATTTGATTCATCCTTTCCTGCGCCAGAAGGCACGTTTTGTGATATTCCATCTGGATTGCAAAAAGTCCGGCGCAGGTATTCATTATAGACCCTCTGCCGCAATAGGGCAATTTACAATCCTGTTACCCGAAAATACAAATCTGTTTATTTTTTCTTTTTTCCCGTGTTCACGCCCAGATTCCGGTAAAAAATCCGGTTGCTTTGGCAGGTTTCATCTCCTGGGCGGAAGGTTTCGGCCGCTTCATTACAGGCACAGGCCTTTTCGATCTCTCCCAGCCGGTACCAGCAAACATTCATTTGCAGATAAGGGACGTACCCATATGCATCCATCTGCACAAACCCGCCTGCTTGTAAATCTGGCTTTTGGTGTACAGCCGCCTCATACCAGAAAATAGCGGCTCGATATTCTTCCCGCTCGAAAAACCAACTGCCCAGTTCACAGCAAAGTTCTGCCCGGGGCGCACCGTACCGCAGCCCTCGCAGCAGTGCAAAAAACGCTCCTTCCGCATCACCGCAGGCTTTTCGGCACCACGAAAGCACCCGGCAGGCGTCCAGACAGTTCTCTTTCCAGCCTTCTCCAGAATCCAAGAACTGCGTGAGTACTCGGCTTGCCTCTTCAAACCGCCGGTGATAATACAGCTCCCGCGCATAATAAAAGCGGTCACGTGGGCTGAGCGTTTGCCCTTGTGCCAAAAGGGTTTCGTAAATATGCAGGTTCCGGTCGGAATCCCCTGCCTTTTCCTTATGGTGACAGACGGCAGCATCGCTGTAGATAATTTTTCCGGACGGTGCAATGGACTCATGTACTGCTCCCTGCCAGCAAAAATCCTTTTTCCGGCGGAGAAGGCGTTCTCTATAATAGGAAAAAACGGGCTTGCCCTGCTTGTCAAAGGCGGTATGATACAGCATCATAACAACATCTGTATCCGGCTTCATCTCACGCTTAAGATGCAACAATCGTTCCCGGTCTTCCTGTTCTATGATATCATCTGCATCCAGCCACATGCAATAGTCCATATGTGCTTTTGAAAAGGAAAAATTTCGTGCTGTGGAAAAATCATCCTGCCATGGGAAGAAAAAAACATTCGGTGTATATCTGCGGGCAATTTCAACAGTTCGGTCACTGCTGCCTGTATCCACAATGATAATTTCATCCACAACTTCCTTCACAGAATCCAGACATCTTGCCAGTACCTCTTCTTCGTCTTTTACAATCATACACAGGCTGATTGTATTCATCCACACACTCCTTTCCGATACAAAAGGTACGGGGCTGCCGCGATATACGGCAGTCCCGAATTTTGCTAATGATTCTCTGATATTATTTTTACTCAGCTGTTTCCAGCAATAATCCCAGCCTGTTGCAGCGAACTCAGCAGCTGGTTGACAACTGTAGCGACATCCTGCACGGTAGCAGTAGACGGGTCGCTAACCGGCGCGATAAACGCTGCCTGTCTTGCTGAAACGCCTGCAGGGCCAGCTGGACCAGTAGCTCCCGTTGCACCGGTTGGACCAGTGGGGCCGGTAGCTCCTGTTGCACCGCTCGGGCCAGTTGGACCGGTGGCTCCTGTTGCACCGCTCGGGCCAGTTGGACCGGTAGCTCCCGTTGCACCGCTCGGGCCAGTTGGACCGGTAGCTCCCGTTGCGCCGCTCGGGCCAGTTGGACCGGTAGCTCCCGTTGCACCGCTCGGACCAGTGGGGCCAGTTGCTCCCGTTGCGCCGCTCGGGCCAGTTGGACCGGTAGCTCCCGTTGCGCCGCTCGGGCCAGTGGGGCCGGTCGCTCCTGTAGAGCCGTGTATTTATGCACAACATTAGATTTTCCTTTGTGTTGAGTAGGCAA
>CAMLSX010000023.1 GCA_946484175.1 uncultured Clostridia bacterium | reverse complement strand
GCTTCTTGAACATGTCCACACGTCCGCTGGTGTCAACAAGCTTCTGCTTGCCGGTGAAGAACGGATGGCACTTAGAGCAAATTTCAACACGAATATTCTCTTTGGTGGAACGTGTTTCGATCACGTTGCCGCAAGCACAAGTAATCGTGGTCTTCACATACTTGGGGTGCATATTCTCCTGCATCTTTGTCACCTCTCTCAGCCATACTCACGTACTACAACGTTAACAAGTGGATTCTACCACAACAGCACCGGAAATGCAAGCATTATTTTTTCAGAAAAGGCTTTTTTCCAGAAAAAAACTTATAAATTCCTGTTTTTTCGAAAAATGAAGGCCAAATATTCGCACATCAGCTCACATAATCTACATATTCTTCCAGGCTCATCTGAAGCTGGCGCATCCGGGCGGCTGCCGTTTCACCTACATAACGAATACAATTTGGATCAAAATCGCGGCCGGTATAGCTCTTTTTTCCTTCAGGATAGCGAAGAACAAAACCATAGTCTATACAATGGCGATAAAGCCAGCGATACTCTGCCGTAGAAGAAAAGTCACTGCTTTCCTTTTCTGGCTGTACAACAACCGACATTCCCGTCTGGCTGTCATCCTGATTGCCAGGTGCTACGTTCTGCGATGCAGTCTGTTCAGCCATTACCCGAGAATAGCTTTCCTCTTTTATCAGGCGTTCAACTTCTTTCTGGAAAAGTTCATCCTGTTCTTCCCGGCTCACATATCCCGAAACCAACTGCAACGGAACGCCCGCTTCTTCTGCTGCTTTCAGCAAAGCTTCCAGAGCCGGCACAATACGCTCATCCACTTGTACACCCTGATATTCTGTCAATTCTGGCTCCTGTTCTTCCGTCAGAGAATTTTCCTGATTAGCCAACTTTAAATTAAAATCATCTTTATACACCGGCAACGTTTCTTCCTTTGAAGATGAACTGCTCGAAACGGAAGAAACTGCATCTTCTTTTTCATATGGAACGGTTACACGTTCCCAAACCAGCCAACCGCTTACAGCAATAACTCCAAGCAGCAAAATTGCTACAGCAATACGAATTCGGCCCAACCGGCGAATCTCTCTTTCTTCATAACCACTTGGTTTAGCCTTGATAATCCGTTCCCCGCGCTTTTTTATATGTTTCATCGGCACCTCGCCTCAATTTCCTGCAAAATAAATAAGTCATCGTTTTGTATTTTATTGTAGCGGGAAAGTCGTCAAATTTCAACTCTTTTCATGCATTTCTACCTGATATAAACTGACATTTTTTCATTGAATTCAAAATGGCTCATTGCAATTATATGCAAAATCCACTATAATAAAATAAAAGCTGTATCTTTTTTGAAAGTCCAGCTTTTGGCAGTGAAAACCTATATCAACTCAAAAAATATTTTTCAGAATGGAGCCGTGAACCACCATGAGGAAGACGAAAATCATCTGCACGCTGGGACCTGCTACCGATAAAGGGGATGTTCTCCGAAAATTGATGCAGTCCGGTGTCGACGTTGTCCGTTTGAATTTCTCACACCAAACCCATGCAGAACAGAAAGTCCGCGCTGATAAGGTCAAAGCCCTCCGCGAAGAGTTGGACCTCCCGGTCGCCCTGCTTCTGGACACCAAGGGCCCTGAGATTCGCCTCAAGGAATTTGAACAGCCTAAAGTCATGTTGACCTCCGGCAGCCAGTTTACCCTTACTACCCGGGATATAATCGGAAACGAATCCATCGCTTCCATTACCTTCAAAGGTCTTCCTCAGGACGTTTCGATTGGTTCTCGAATTCTTATCGATGACGGTCTGATCGAATTGAAGGTTGAAGAATGTAACGAAACCGATATTGTCTGTCGCGTTATTAACGGTGGCCCGGTTTCTGCACGCAAGGGCATCAATGTTCCCGGCGTACAGCTTTCCCTTCCTTTCATCAGCGAACAGGATCGGAAAGATATTGCTTTTGCCGTACAGGAAGATTTTGATTTTATTGCTGCTTCCTTTACTCGCACTGCCGACGATATTCTGGAAATGCGTGCACTGCTCGAAAGCCTGAACAACCATGACATCCGCATTATTGCCAAAATCGAAAACATTGACGGCGTAAATAATATTGATGAAATCATCAATGTTGCCGATGGTATTATGGTTGCCCGCGGCGATCTGGGTGTTGAAATTCCGCTGGAAGAGATTCCCGTTATTCAGAAACAGCTGATTCAAAAAGCATATCTGGCAGGTAAACAGGTGATTACCGCTACCCAGATGCTCGACTCCATGATGAAGAACCCCCGTCCTACCCGCGCAGAATCTACGGACGTTGCCAATGCAATTTACGACGGCACCAGTGCGATTATGCTTTCCGGCGAAACTGCTGCCGGCGACTACCCCATTGAGGCACTGAAAACCATGATCCGTATTGCAGTGCGTACCGAAGAAGATATTGACTATAAAGCACGTTTTGATAAGCGCGGCCCGCTGGAGCAGCCCAATGTAACCGCCGCCATCTCCCATGCAACATGTACCACTGCCCACGATCTGGGAGCCCGGGCTATTATTACGGTTTCCAAATCTGGCCGCACCGCCCGTATGATTTCCCGTTTCCGTCCGGAGTGTCCCATTATCAGCGGTACCACCGAACCCAAAGTCTGCCGCCAGATGAACCTCTCCTGGGGTGTACGTCCCATCATGGTGGAAGAACAGAGCAATACCGACGAGCTGTTTAACCACGTTGTCAGCGTCGCTAGTGCTGCCGGTCTGGTAGACAACGGCGATATCGTCGTCATTACTACCGGTGTTCCGCTGGGTGTATCCGGTACAACCAACCTGTTGAAGGTACAGCTGGTCGGTGACGTTCGCGTTTCCGGTGTAGGCGTAACCAAGGGAACTGTTACTGGCAACCTGTGCGTTTGCAAGGACGAAGAACAGGCACAGGCCGAATTCCGTGATGGTGATATTCTGGTCATTCCGTATACTACCAACGATATCCTGCCGCAGATGCGCCGCGCTGCTGCTATTATCACCGAAAAAGAAGGAATCAATTCTCATGCTGCTATTGTCGGATTGGCACTTGACAAACCGGTTATTGTCGGCGCTGAATATGCAACCTCTTTGCTCAAGAGCGGAACAACCGTGACGGTAGACGCTGCTAAAGGCGTTGTCTCCGGCGGACAGAGCAAAAAAGTCTGATACTGTATTAATCAAAAAGGGCGATGCATGGCTACTCATGCATCGCCCAATTTTTATTTTACCTTTGAATTCCATTCTTTGAAAAATGCTTCCAGTTCTTCTCCGTTCTGTTCACAAAAATCATCTATCAACTTCTGTACCTGACGGCTGAAATCTGATTGACTGTCCAACAGTTCATATTTTATATTCGCGTTTTCTTCTGAAGATGTTACAACGAAATCACAGATTGCTTTCAGCTCTGCGTTGATATCCAAATATAATGCCATCCCCTCATTGAGCAGGGCTTCTTCCACTGTATCATCAGCCGAAGCCAGTTCTTGCATCAGCGGGTCATAAGAAGCTGGCAAAAATCGCAAAGCTTTCGTGGACTTTCCTTCGAACACAGGCTGCAGCTGGTCTGAAACCGTATACAGGACAGCATTCTGATACTTGGAAAAGTCGGGAATATCCTCTGGAGAATGAATATTCCCTTCCAGCGTCTCTGTCATGGAAAACAATGAATTCCAATTTGCTAAATTTCTGCTCGCAAGCTCTTCGCGCATTTTTGCATTTGATTGGCTTGTGAGATATAAAAACACGCCCAGTACAATACTGACCAGTAAAAGTACAGCTGAAACCACTCTGTAAACAGCTGTTTTTTTCATAATTCTCCTCCACAAATAAACTGTTTCTTATGTATATCATATCGTAAAAAACGACATAATTCAATTATTTTTTCGAGAGGATAGTTTCGCCATCATTCCACCTTTTTTTGATTATTTGTGGAAAAACAAAAAAAACGCGCCATCAATTTTCGTTGACAGCGCGTACAAAATTCATCGATTCAATTTTGTTGAAAGCTTACATCATAGAGCGATACAGAGCCTCTACATCCTCCAGGGTGGGATCCTTGGGGTTGCCGGGGGTGCAGGCATCAGCCATAGCAGACTCTGCCAGGAAACGGATATCCTCGTCCTTTACGCCGACCTCGCTGACCTTCTGGGGAATACCCACATCGATGCCCAGCTGACGCACAGCCTGCACAGCAGCTTTGCGGTATTCTTCCTGGGTCATGCTGTCAACGCCCTCGACGCCCATAGCGCGAGCGATCTCGCGATACTTTTCGCCGGTTGCCTCAGCATTGTACTCGAGAACGGTGGGCAGAATGGTAGCGCAAGCTACGCCGTGAGGAGTGTCATACAGAGCGCTCAGGGGGTGTGCCATGGAGTGGACGATACCCAGGCCCACATTGGAGAAGCCCATACCAGCGATGTACTGAGCAATGGCCATATCCTCACGGCCATCGATGTCGCCGGAAACGGACTTACGCAGAGAACGAGCGATCATCTCGATAGCCTTCAGGTGCAGCATATCGGTGAGTTCCCAAGCGCCCTTGGTAATGTAGCCCTCGATAGCATGGGTCAGAGCGTCCATACCGGTAGCAGCGCACAGGCCCTTGGGCATGGAAGCGGACATCTCGGGGTCAACAATGGCCACAACGGGGATATCGTGGGGGTCAACGCACACGAACTTGCGGCGCTTCTCCACGTCGGTGATGACATAGTTGATAGTGACTTCGGCAGCGGTGCCGGAAGTGGTGGAAATAGCAATGATGGGCAGGCAGGGCTTCTTGGTGTCAGCCACGCCTTCCAGAGAACGGACATCGGCAAACTCGGGGTTGGTCATGATGATACCGATAGCCTTACTGGTATCGATAACGCTGCCGCCGCCTACTGCTACGATGCAATCAGCTTCTTCTTTTTTGCAGATTTCCACGCCGGTCTGCACGTTCTCGATGGTGGGGTTAGCCTTGATATCGTCATACACGGTGTAGGGGATGCCGGCATCGTCCATGACCTTCATGACCTTGGTAGCTACGTTGAACTTTACCAGATCCTTATCGGTAACCAGCAGCACCTTCTTCAGGCCGCGGGCCTGAACCTCGGTTGCCACATTGGAAATGGCGCCCTTGCCAAAATAAGAAGTTTCGTTCAAAATAATCCTTGCCATTGTTAAACACTCCTTTATTAAAAATAACCTGAAAACCATGTTGCAGGATTTGATAACTGGTTATATTGTAACAGCTTTTCTTGAATAATAATAGAACAAATTCGCCCTGTTTTGTTACAATCTTCACTTTAAGAAGCACTCAGGCAGGGTTACGTGGAAATCTTTCGCCAGATCTCGAAAATTATCCGGGGTAATGGTTTGGCGCTTACCGCCCATAGAAAGCACCTTCACCAGAATTTCCGCAGATTTTTCCACCGTGTCCATCAGTCCGAAGGTAAGATCAAAATCCTCACCGGAGCAGAACACACCATGATGCGCCCAGATCGCCACATCATACTTCTTCATCAATTCGCTGGTAGCAACAGCAATATCGCGGCCGCCGGGAACCATCCACGGTACCACGCCTACGCCGTCGGGGAACACCACCGGGCACTCGGTGGCCATTTCCCACAGCTCCCGGGTAAACACCTCATCTTCCAACGGCAATACGAAGGTCAACGCGATGACATTGGGAGTATGGGAGTGAAGGATCACCCGGTGTTTGCCGCCGGTGACTTGCTTTTTTACCTCATGGTTCATCAGGTGGCTGGGCAGCTCACTGGTGGGGCGTCCGCCCTTTTCCAGACCCCAAACAATACGGTATTTGGTGCCGGTTTCGTCCAACTCGATGATAGCAAAATTATCCTGAGGGGCCAGCGTCACATTCCGCAGAAACTTGCCGCTGCCGGTGACCATAAAATATTCACCGGCCAGCCCCGGCACGCTGGTGCCAATTTCCTGCCACTCACCGGGTGTGCGGAAATAAGGACGGGTCTCCTCCACCTCTTCCGGCTTCATGCGATAGGAAAAGTTTCCGCCGTTGCGCTCGTGCCAGCCCTTGGCCACGGCATCCTCGGTCAGGCGAATATATCCCTTTACGATCTCAACATCCAAAATACCCATTTATATCACGTTTCCTTTCTTCGGTAAAATCCAATCTCTTATGCACGCTCTGGCAGAATCTTTTCTTCATAGGAACGAACCTCCTTGAGCCAGTCCATGCCTCTCGCTACCTCGTGCCGCTGGCAGAACTCGTTCCACACATCCCCCACCGGACACAGCTTCATTTCCTCTTCCCATGCCAGCAGGCCGGTGAAGTTCCCCTCATCCTGCATAGCGCGCAGCTTCTCCCACGGAGTGAGCAAAGCAGTGAGCAAGGCTTTCTGCATATTGCGGACACCGATGACCCAAGCCGCCACCCGGTTGATGCTGGCATCAAAGAAGTCCAGCCCGATGACTACCCGGTCAACGGCGTCACAGCGGACAATTTCAGCAGCAATTTCCTTCAAATCATCGTTGTAGGAGACCACGTGGTCGCTGTCCCAGCGCATGGGGCGGGTGACGTGAAGGGCCACTTTATCGGCAAACAGCAGCATGGAGGGAATCTTGTCCGCCACGTTCTCTGTGGGGTGAAAATGGCCGTTATCCAGCAGACACAGGATTCCGTTTTTTGCAGCGTAATTCATATAAAACTCGTGGGAACCCACAGTAAAGGCCTCCACACCGATGCCGAACACTTTAGACTCCACGGCATCTATCACGCAATTGGAATCCAGCTTCACAGAATAGATTTCGTCCAGGGACTCCTTCAAACGGCGGCGGGGGCCCATACGGTCGGCAGGCACATCCTTGTAGCCGTCGGGAATCCAGATATTACACAGGCTGGGGGTACCAAGCTCCCGGCCAAAATACTCAGCGATTTTACGGCAGGCAATACAGTGGTCAATCCAGAACCGGCGCACCTTTTCATCCGGGTGGGAAAGGGTCAGGTTATCGGCAGCCATCGGATGAGAGAACAGGGTGGGGTTAAAGTCCAGTCCCAGCCCCCGCTCTTTGGCATACTGCACCCATGCTTCAAAATGGCGAGGCTCCAGCCGGTCGCGATCCACCTTTTCGTCGGTAATAGCATAGCTGGCGTGAAGGTTCAGCCGGTGGGTACCGGGAATATGGCGCAGAGCTTCGTCGAGGTCGGCCATAAGCTCCTTGGGAGTACGGGCCTTACCGGGATAATTGCCGGTAGAAGCAATACCACCGGAAGCACCGCCTGCGCCCTCAAAGCCGGTGACGTCATCCCCCTGCCAACAGTGGATGGAAATATTCAGATTTGACAGTGCTTCCATAGCGGCTTCGGTATCGATACCGATGGACGCGTAGATTTCTTTTGCAGATTCATAGCGAGTCATGGGAACTCCTCCTGTATGATAAAAATTCAAGCAGACCGTAAACATTTATCCTTTATATCATCATACAATCAGAGATTTCGAAAAAACAGGACGCAGTCCGGGAAAGACTGCGTCCTTATTTGCATGAAGAACGATATTCTTTTGGGCTCAACCCGGTTTCGTTTTTAAAGATACGATAAAAATAGCTGGTATTGTCATACCCAACTGCTGCGATGATATCCGATACAGACAAGCTCGTGCGAGATAACAGCTCCATTGCTTTTTGCAGGCGCTTCTGCTGCAAAAGTTCCTTAAAAGTCTTCCCCGCAGCGGCTTTCAGCAGTCGGCTGACCGTATAATCGGGCTGATTCAATTGTTCACTCAGCTCTGTCAGGGTCGCCTCACGATAGCGGGTTTCAATATAACGAAGTGCAGTAAGCACCAGCTTATTTTCGTACTGGTCAGGGGTATCCCCTTCCAATCGGTCAGAAAACTCCAGCAGCTGTAAAAGCAAAACACCCATGGTATACTGATTGATTTTTGTCCTGTTTTCCTGATGGAACAACTGTGACCAGATCATATTCTCGATCAGGTTCTGTACTGGTGTGACCCCTGCCAGCTTAAAATGCAGGTACTCCCCTTCATTTTCATCCTGACACAGCGCTCCCACCAGAAACCGGCCGATAACGCTGTCCTGTTCAATCATGGAAAATGCTTCGTCAAAAAATTCCGGCAGCATCAGGAAATTCACTGCCACATCGTTTTCTCCGGCGGGCAGAATTTCGTGACAGGAATGCTGATTCAGAAACAGCAAATCCCCCTCTTCCAACAGAACTTTCTGTCCCGGCGATGACGCGCCCAGAATATGAGTGGTACTGCCGCTGCACATGTAAATTGCTTCCACATAATTATGCCGGTGCCGTGGAAAATGGACAAACCGCGTGTGCGTGCGAATATCCATCAGCCGGCCCTTTTCCAACAGGCGCCGGCTGTCCATCGTAAATTCCCGACTGGAAGTATAGCGCTTCCGGTCAATCTGATTTCCCTGCAAAATCTGACGCTCTTCATCGGTAATAGGGCGCAGCCGCTGCATCAGCTCTTCACACAGCATGTTCTATCCCCCGCTCAGACGGATTCATCCGGCTGCCAACCTTTGCACACATCTACCCAACCGGCAGCATTCGAGAGGTTTTCCAGCTCTTCGCAGGTCAGCTTGATGGCGGAATTGCCGCTGCCGCAGGCGGGATACACCGTTTCGAACCGCCGCAAGGATTCATCAAGATATACTTGTACCCCTTCCGGATTGGCAAAGGGGCACACCCCACCTACCCCGTGGCCGGTCATGGGTTCCACCTCGTCAAAAGAGAGCATTTTCGCTTTAAAACCAAAAGTCTCACGGAACTTACGGTTGTCGATCTTGCCGTCTCCTGCTGCTACCAGCAGCAGGCACCCTTCCTCCGGTGTTTTAAAAGAAAGAGTCTTGGCAATGCGGGCAGGCTGGGTATTCAAAGCCTGTGCCGCCAGTTCCACTGTAGCGCTGGAAACAGGGAACTCCAGAACATCCTGCTCCCTTCCCCGCTCTTTCATATAAGCGCGAACCGCTTCAATAGACATTTCTTACACCTTGCCTCTCATTTCCAGATACTCGTCAAAAGTAGTCATACGATCAAACACGCCGCCTTCAGGCAGGATTTCAATAATCCGGTTGGCGACCGTCTGGGCAAACTCGTGGTCATGAGTGGCAAAGAGCACGATACCCTTAAAATCAATCAAACCGTTATTTACTGCGGTGATGGATTCCAAATCCAGATGGTTGGTCGGCTGATCGAGCAGCAACACATTGCTGCCGAACATCATCATGCGCGAGAGCATGCAGCGAACCTTTTCACCGCCGGAAAGCACATTTACGGGCTTGTACACATCCTCACCAGAGAAGAGCATTTTGCCAAGGAAACCGCGGAGATAGGTTTCGGTGGTATCCTTGGAATACTGCTCCAGCCACTTGATAATGGATTCCTCATGGCCATTAAAGTACTCGGAGTTGTCCTGCGGGAAATAGGACTGGCTGGTAGAAACGCCCCACTTAAAGGAACCGGCGTCAGGCTGCATTTCTTCCATCAAAATCTTGAACAGAGTGGGCACAGCAAACTCATTATCTGATACAAATGCGATTTTATCGCCCTTATTTACACGGAAAGAAACATTGTCCAGCACTTTTACGCCGTCCACTGTCTTGATCAAACCTTCTACCGTAAGAATTTCCTTACCCGGTTCCCGATCCATGGTAAAGCCCACATAGGGATACCGCCGGGAAGAGGCGGGCATTTCTTCAATTGTAATCTTGTCCAGCAGCTTTTTGCGGGATGTTGCCTGCCGGGACTTGGATTTATTGGCAGAAAAGCGCTGAATAAAGTTTTGGAGTTCCTTGATCTTCTCCTCTGCCTTGCGGTTCTGGTCGCGCATCATGCGCTGAATGAGCTGGCTGGATTCATACCAGAAGTCATAGTTACCCACATACATTTTAATCTTGGTGTAATCGATATCCACGATATGGGTACAGACGTTGTTGAGGAAATAGCGGTCATGGGACACCACGATAATAATGCCCTCATAGTCCATGAGGAAGCCTTCCAGCCAAGTGATGGAATGGATGTCCAGGCCGTTGGTGGGCTCGTCCAGCAGAATAATATCGGGCTGACCAAAGAGGGCGCGTGCCAGCAGCACCTTCACCTTTTCGCTCTGGGTCAAGGTACTCATCAGGTTATAGAGAATCATGTTGTCGAGGCCAAGACCCTGCAGCAGTTTTCCCGCTTCGGTCTCAGCTTCCCATCCGTTCAGCTCGGCGAATTCGGCTTCCAGTTCAGCAGCGCGGTTGCCGTCCTCTTCAGAAAAGTCCTCTTTTTCATACAGAGCATCCTTCTCCTTGAGCACCTCATACAGCCGGGGATTTCCCTGCAAAATCGTCTCAAATACCGTGAACTCTTCATAGGCAAAGTGATCCTGCTTCAAAACCGACATGCGGCTTTGTGCATCGATCACGACTTCACCCTTGGTGGGTTCCAGTTCCCCTGAAAGGATCTTCAAAAATGTGGATTTACCCGCTCCGTTAGCGCCAATAACACCATAGCAGTTGCCGGGCTGGAACAGCAGGTTGACATGAGAGAAAAGGTTCTGGCCATTAAAGCTCAGTCCCAGATCAGACACAGTAATCATCTATAAAAACCTCCAAATCATCATAAAAAATCAGGTGCAGAAAACATCTGCACCTGATTATAACATGTTTTTGTCCTATGAACAAACCCGTTTCCGGATTCCTGACTTTTTCCAGAAAAACGCTGTATTTACGGAGGCAGAACGCGGAAAATACAACAATATCACAACAGCCAGCCGATTACTCTCCGCATTCCAGCTCAAACACACGTGCACAGATCGGAGCAGGAAGATCGACTGTCAGGGTACCCGCAGCAGGATTCCAGTGGAAACGTGTATCCGGATCAGCTTCCGGATATGCACAGCGCACCTTGACATCTTCGCATCCCTTCAGATGACGCAGCAGCAGGACGCACTGGCTTTCAGAAGCGTTGCGGCGCCATACGGCCAGATAGGTTTTTTTGCCTGCTTTCAGTCCCATGCTTACCCAGGTATCGGCAAACTGAGAAAGACCCAGCGGCCAGAAAGGCAGCGCATTCTTGATATCCTGCCGGATTGTCTTATAGTAATCCAGCGCTTCCTTCACCAGCTGGAACCGCTCTTCGCTGATATTCGCCAGATGACCACTCTGATGGATGCGCATGAGCACAGCATTTACCATATTGAAGATTGCTTCTTCACGGTTGCCGCCATTCATGGGATAACTCCAGATCGCAGACTGTTCAGGGGTCAAACCTGCCGGAGCGTTGGCTGCAATCGTAGCATAATGCAGATAATCTTCCTGGTCACTGGTAGACTGGATGCTGTAACGGCTGAGCATTGCATAGTCGATACGCAGTCCGCCGGAAGAGCAGTTTTCAATAATCAAATCGGGATACCGTGCAAAAACAGAATCCAGCCATGCCAGATAGGCACGCTCATGACCCAGCAGGCCGTCGCCTACACTGTCGGCGTTAAGCTCTGTACCGATACCCGGCTCGATATTGTAGTCCATCTTGATATATCCTACATGGTACTGGTTTACCAGCCGGTCAATTACCTCATTTGCATGGGCAATTACTTCCGGATTGCGGAAGTCGAGCTGCCAGCGGCTGCGGTCATGCACCTTTTTGCCGTGGCGGGTAAAGAACCAGTCGGGATGTACACGGGCCGCCTTGGGGCACTTGATTCCCATTACTTCAATCTCCAGCCAGACACCGGGAATCATTCCCTTTGCGCGAATTGCGTCCATGACTTCTTCCAGACCATTGGGGAAACGCTCATAGCTGGGCAACCATTCACCCACGTTATCCCACCAGAATCCGGCGGAGTACCACCCGGCATCCACGCAGAAATACTCGCAGCCGGCACGAGCAGCAGCATCAATCAGCGGCCATTCCTTTTCAGATGTGGGATTTCCCCACAGGCAGTTCATATAATCGTTGAAAATTACGCACAGCTTTTCGTTGTCCTCGTTTTTGCGGCGGATTGCGCGGCGGTACCGGGTCAGCTCACCCATTGCTTCGTCAAATTCGCCCAGCGTACTTCCCACGCTGACCGGTACAGTGACAAAGGTCTCGCCGGGCTTCAGGTTCTTCCACCAGTGAGATTCTGTCTCAGTAGGGCCGCTGAGCTGCAAATAAAAATGCCCTTCCTGGTCACTAATCTCCCAGTGCCAGCTGCCGTTATGCTCAATTTGCCAGAACAGGTTGGATTTTGTCTCACGGTTGGCGAGGTATCCCATCGGCAGATATTCTTTGGTAGACCAGTTACCGGTATTGGTAGCGCCGATCACTTTGGAAGAACGCTGTGTCTCCACCGGCTGAGACTGTGCAAGGCCAAGCTGCGGGAAGCTATAACGTTCCCACTGCATCTCACGCTGCCAGGAATTATGGGGAATCCAGACTTCCATTTTCTCATCGCGGGGAAGCAGGCCTTCCTTTTCAATACCCGTCAAAGCAAAAGAAGAAACGTACTCCAGACCCTGTGCTTCTTCACCCACATTCTTCACTTCTGTCCAGGAGCGAACCACTGAAATACCGTCAAAGAACTGAAAATGACTAATAACGTCCAGTCCAGTCTCTTCATCGAAGGTCACGATTTCCAGCTTGCGGCCCTTTTCGTTACGATAGTCATTATGGGTGCGGTATTTCAAACGATAGCCAGGAGCTGTCACGATATACTTGGTACCGTGCCGCTCGCCGGGACGATCCAGCCCGGAGACCATCACTTCTACTAGACGAAATCCCAGCCAGCCATTTTTGGCAGTAATATCCTCTTCATGAAACGGCAACGCTGAAAAATGGAGCAATTTCACTTCATTTTCATCGGTAACGGCAAACACCATATTCAGCCCGTTTTCATTGATTATATATTTTTTCATCACACTCTTCCTCCCGGTACATTCTCATAATTTAAAGTGGATATCTTGCATTATACCGGTACTATCCGCAAATATAATTCTATAATAGAATGATAAAAAAGCTGCAAAAATTGTGCAGACAGGTCAAAATCGTACAATACAACTTTACCACGCAATCTCCATTCCGTCGTGACACAGCGCTACCGAAAACGGCAGGTCTTGCTTCTCAAACCACTCGCGCAGCCCTGTGCTTCCTACCGTATAATGGTTAATATGGGTCAGGTAGACGCGTGTACTGGGGAAAGAATTCCTCGTTTCAACAGCTCGTGTAGAAGGGCAGTACAGCTAAAAGCATCCAGATGACCATTCGGGTGCTCTCCTCGCCCCTGTGTCAATCCAAATGTGCACTCACTGATCAGGATTTCCAGCGGGCCATGCACAGCCGTTTCCTGTTCCAATCTCTGGAAAGTCTCCTCCAAATACCAGCCGGTATCCAGCCCATAGTACATGGTTTTCCCGTCTTGGCGCCGGAGCAGGAAGTTTGCGCTGTTTTCCCCCATATTGCCAATATGATTTCCGGGCAAGGGTGTGACCTGCCAATCGTCCATCTGTACCGTTTGAAAATAGTCCAGTTTTCGGAAAGAGATGATCCCCTCTTCCTCCATCTGCGGCACACGTCCCTTGCAAATTGGGGAGTTCTTTCGGAAAAAATCAGCAATTTCAAAGGCTTTTCCTGTCAAATACAATTCCAGAGGGCCTTCCCTGCGCACGCGCGCCATGTTTCTCACATTCATCAGCATGTAAGCAAGGTGGTCTTCGTGCGTATGGGTAAAAAGTACCCGTTTCAGCTTCACAAAATCGCCGTATTCCACTGCCTGCTGAAAAAAATCCGCGCCCATATCAATACAGGTTTCCTCATCCAGTCGAAACATGGTACGCCGACGGATTTCCTTTCCACCCGCTTGCCGGGCATACCGGCAGGCTTCACAATCACAAAATGGGCTGGGAATCCCTTCCGCAGCTCCGGTTCCCAAAAAACGCATGCTATTTCCTCCCTGTTTCTATCTCACATAAACCAGGTGTCAGGACAGGTCGAACTGACGCCAATCGCTCCGGCCTGTAAAGCAGAAGTGATGTCCTTTTTATCCAGCACTAGCCCGCTGGCGATGACGGGGACACGACTTTTAGAACAAATTGTTTCAATAATGCGAGGCATCACTCCCGGCAGAATCTCTACAATATCCGGTGGTGCAGTATCCAGCTGCCGGAAGGTGTTTTCAAGTGCTCTCGAGTCGATAATGAAAAAACGCTGAATTGCGAGCAGCCCGTTTTGACGCGCATAACGGATGACATTGGGACGGGTGCTGATAATTCCGTCCGCTTCTGTATTGCTTCGGATAAAATCAACGGATGATTCCCGGGGACTCATGCCGTCTACCAAATCGAGATGAACGACTGCCCGTTTTCCGGCAGCATGAATTTGCGCGACGATTTCGCCAATATCACAGATCGTACCATATAAGATGAAGACTACCTGACATTCCGATTGCAGGCAGCGCCTTAGCCCGGCATCATCTTTTACAGCAGCGATTACCGGAGAATCGTCGAGAAGACGGCGAAATTCCCGATTTTGTTCCGTCCGTGTCATGCCAATTCCTCCAGAATTTCAGTCAGATCTTCCAGTGAACGACAGACAATATCAGGTTGTGTGGGACTATTTTTCAAATCTTCCAACTTGGTTTCACCACTGAGTACAAGAATAGAAGTGACCTCTGTGCCTTCGGCCACTTTAATATCTGTATACAGCCGGTCACCAACAACGGCCAACTCGTCTTCACGGCAACCGGTATGAGATAACAGGTATTGCAGGGTATAGCGGGAAGGTTTTCCAAAAAACTCCGGCATAACACCGGTAGACGCGTGAATCAGGGCTGCCATAGAACCGCAGTCCGGAATGAACCCATCTTCTACTGGACAGTTCAAGTCGGGATTGACACCATAAATGGGTTTGCCTTCCCGTACAAAACGGCACGCTTTTGACAGCTTCTCATAGGTGAGGGTGGTATCAAACCCCAAAACAACCAAATCGGGTTCACTGTCTGTCAAAGGAATCCCACCCAAACGAAAGGCTTCTTCCAAATCCGGAGTCCCAACCAGATAAACTGACTTTCCCGGACAATTGTGGTTTAGCCAGTCGATGATGACACCATTGGAAATCAGCATTTTCTCTTCACGCACCGGAATTCCCATGCGCTCCAATTTTTGCAGATAAGCCGCAGCGTTTTTCGAACTATTGTTAGTAAAATAGCAGTATTCACGCCCACTGCGGGTTACTGCTTGTAAAAACGCCGGTGTATACGGAAATAACCGGTTCCCCAGATAAATGGTCCCATCCATATCCAACACAAAACATCGGATTTTTTGCAGTTTCTCTCGGAGTTCTTCTTTTGTCATGCTACTGTCTCCTTTTAAAATCCCGACGTTCAGGCGGGCATTTTTCGTATTCCACTATAGCAAAAAAGATGGCCAAATGCAATATTAGCACTCTTTTATATAGAGTGCTAATATTTACAGTTTGTTCATAAAAATTGCGATATTTTGTTATAATCCAGGAATAAAATAAAAGCGTTCCCAAAAGGAACAGAAAACAAAATACAAGAAAAGTCAAGGAAAGAAGACGATAGCGTTGGGTTTTCAAAAATAAAACAGTTTCAATATTTTGATATCATGTGTTCATTTACGAATGGAGGAATTGAGTATGTTTGATATGATGCCTTATGGTTGGAACCGCAGTCAGAGTTTGTTGGATTCCTTTGCTGATTTTGAAAAGAACTTCTTTGGTGAGATGAGCCGTTCGTTCAGCGGCTTTAATACCGATATTCGTGACAACGGCAACGAATATGTATTGGAAGCTGAGCTGCCCGGCTTTAATAAAGAAGACATCAAGGTAGAAGCCCATGATGGCCGCCTGACAATTTCTGCAAAACACGAAGAAAGCCAGGACGAGAAAGACGAAAAGAGCGGGCAGTATATCCGCCGTGAGCGCCGGTATGGCTCTTTTGAGAGAAGCTTCTCGCTGAACGGTGTGGACGCCAAAAACATCCAGGGCTCCTATCAGGATGGCGTTTTGAAGTTGACGCTGCCGAAAGAACAGCCTACCGTCCCCGAGACCCATCGGATTGAAATCCATTAATTAAAAAATCCCTCCGGATTTTGTTTCCGGAGGGATTTTTCTGTTACAGGACTTTTTTACACAGGTCTTCGGCCTGTTCACACAACATAGAGAGCAGTTTGGCGGATTCTTCCGGCTTGGTACCCATACAGGCGAAAATCTGCTCTACCACTTTATTATAATTTTCAGGATGAAGCGGCATGGAACAAATTCTTGCAACGGCCTTTTTCTCATTCAAACAGTACTGCCGGTTTAACGCAAAAAACACCTGGTTCAGCGCAGAGACCGCGCGGAAAAGATGGCCCGCAAGATAATAGGGGTCTCCTTTTCCCGTATAGGACTGCGCAAACATACCGGAGAATTTGGCTTCTGAAAGGAAACACAAAATCAGCTCTCTCTGCAGCGAATCCGGATACTTTTCCGCATGCTTTTTCAATTCGCAAAAATTATCATCCCGCGCATACAGAATCTGACTGGATGCCAGCTCTCCTGTATACATCGTACTGATATAGGCATGCGGATGTCCGGTTTGATAATGAATGGAAAAAACACCCTGACTGGATTCTTCCACGCTGTTTTTCACGCGTGCAATATCGCGAAAAATGAGGTCAGTATGTATACCGCCGCAAAGCAGCCAGCCTCCAAAATTCACCCATTTTCCCCAGCCGCCTTCCTGGCATACCAGATTTTCCCGATGTTCGTCATCCAGTGCCTGCGCCACCCGATTGATGGCGTCATAATCCAGGGTTTCCCGATCATAATAAATGCCGATATCAATGTCAGAAGCATCCGTAGCAGTTCCAGTAGCACGGGAACCGCCAAGGACAACGCCGCAAACACAGGGAATCTTTGAAAAAAGTGCGGCAGCTTCTTCGATTACATTTGTAACAGACATGAATTCTTTCTCTCCTCTCCCAAAAGGGAAGTTACCTGATGCGATACACAGCGGCTTCATAGGGGCGCAAATCAGCCGCAGTATCCTCATAGTTACTCAACAAACACTCCATTCCTTCTACAGAACGAGGTCTGGAAATGGTATGGTTACACAGGTTCATTTCCACATAGAACTCCCCGTCATCATCGCGGCGGGTATAGCCCATAAAATCGGCCAGCTCCGGCTGCTCTGCTGTAAAGTGTCCATATACCAGCGTCTTATACGCATGGCGCAGCGCAATCGCCTTACGGTAAAAACTGAAAATAGACGCATCATCAGCGGTTTCTGCTTCAGCATTGCGCAGCTCATAATCATCCGCCAGACGCAGCCAGGGGGTACCGGTCGTAAAACCGGCATTTTCTCCGGCAGTCCACTGCATGGGAGTACGAGCCTGGTCACGGGTACCGGGCGCCACATAAGCAAAGGCTTCCTCTTCGGTTTTTCCCGACTCAATCAGGCTCTTATACAGGTTGATAGCCTCTACATCGCGGAACTCTTCCGGCCCACGGAACGCCGTATCGCGCATGCCAAGTTCCTGCCCCTGATAGAGATATACCGTTCCGCGCAGTGTCATTTCCATCAGCGCGATAAGCCGTGCGATTTTCTCACATTCAGCGGGGTCACGGCTGACTTTATTCAGGAATCGCGGGTTATCATGGTTATCAAATACCACTGTATTCCAGCAGTCGATATCTTCGTCCTGTTGAATGGGCAGCATATAATTCTTCAAAAAGTTCAGGTCATATGCATAATCTTCATATTTATTACGCCCTGGCTCTTCAAAATGACCAAAACAGAAGACCGTATTCAACTCTTTCGCGCTCTGCATGGAGATACAATTAGTGGTACGTGCTCCCAATCCGCAGCCCTCGCCGACAGTATAACTGTCATACAGCGAGAATGCACGTGCATTCATATCTTTCAGATACTCGTGCAACCGCGGGCCATAAAAATACTGTTCCATTCCCAGCAGGCCGAAAAGCGGATCGCCATCCGGCAGGCCCTCGAATTTGGAAATCAAATTGATGACATCCAGCCGGAAGCCATCCACACCCTTTTGCAGCCACCAGTTCAGAATCTTCACCACTTCATCACGAAGCTTTGGGTTTTCCCAGTTCAAATCCATCTGTTTACGGCTGAAAAGATGCAGAGCCCACTCATCCAGCTCCGGGTAATAATTCCATGCCGGCTCGGAGAAGAAGGACTGCCAGTTGTTCGGCGGCGTACCGTCTGCCTTCCCTTTGCGCCAGATGTAAAAATCTTTGTACGGGGAATCAGGGTCATGCAGCGCACTCTGGAACCAGCGATGCTCGTCCGAAGTATGGTTCAGCACCATATCCATAATCAGCTTCATCCCACGCTTATGGGTTTCTTCCAATAAGCGGTCAAAATCCTCCATCGTGCCGTAATCCGGATGAATTGCCTGATAGTCCCGGATATCGTAACCGTTGTCATCGTTGGGGGAATCATAGATCGGGCTGAGCCACACAACGTCTACGCCCAATTCTTTCAGGTAGTCCAACTTGGAAATAATTCCCGGCAGATCTCCGATGCCGTCACCGTTTGAATCGCAGAAACTCATGGGATAAATCTGATATACCACAGCTTCTTTCCACCACTTGCGGTCATATTCTCCATAAACCGGTACATGAATCGGCAGCTTGGTAGCGTCCACCAGCTTCCATACCGGCTCCAATTTTGTGATGGTCTGCTCGTCAAATGCCTCAGCCGGTTTTCCCGCCATACCAAAACGATCCATCAAGTCCTGAGCCATCGGCTGCTCCAGCAATTCACGCAGTTTGTTTCGATCCATTGAAATTCCTCCTTTTTATATGATCCGACAGTTTATGTCAGCCGCATAAAAGCGCATAATTCCGGATAAAAATCCCAGAATTATCTTTATTATACGTGGTTTTGTTTGGCAATTCAATGAAGAAAGCGGATTTTTTAGACACTTTGTAAAAACCAGACCATATCGCTATTTTATTCAATATGGTCTGGTTTTGCTTATCAATTGACATAAAACGGCTCCATCATTTCGGGTCATTTCCATAGGCAATGTCAATATGAACATCCCCTGTAATCCCCCGCACGATTCCGCTGTCTGTAATCTGTTGTATACTGCAGCGATATTCCGGGCCCCCATTATATTCGGCAAACCACAGCTTCCAACATGACAGGCGCTCCATATCCAGATTGTTTTGGACAAGGATAGAATTGGTGTAATAACCAGCCTCTCCGCCCCTTTGCTCAACTTCATCACAAAACGCGTGAATAACATCTGTGATCTGTTCTCCGTCAACAGAGCCCCCATGTTTTTGAGCATATTCCATGCTAAAGTATCCATAGTGGCAAAACAGCGGGTAGGTCATATGTTTTCGATAGGATGCTATCGTGGAAAAGAATGCTCTGGCTTCTTGTCGGGCTTGCTGTGCATCCACTGCGCAGACAACCCAATAAGCACCAACCTTTATGTTCGCACGCAACGCGTTTTCTATATGCCAATGAAACAGCCTGTCCTCGTGCCGGGATACCCCGCCAACGCCGGCACACAGAATTGCAAATTGTATACCGTCGTTTTTGGCTTGCTCAAAATCCACCTCTGTGTTGAAAGCGCTCAGGTCTACTCCTTTGCTCTGAAGATTCATTTGTGCTCCCTGCCTTTCACGGAAGAGTTCCATTATCAGGATATGAGTCCAAATGATCTTCTGTGCTTTTAAAACAACGGGGTTTTATACATTTTCCTGCTTTCTCTGTGCGATTAAATGACGGAATTCCTCTTCCAATCGCTCCTTCTCTTCTCCACTGGCTGTACTCAATTGCGCAATTACCTGCGTGATATGAAGTTCCAGCAAAGCTCGGTCAATCTCTTTTTTGCCTTCCCTGGGTGCATTCTGCCGTTCTTCCCATTGCGTCAGATTTCCATCAAATGCCAGCAGCTTCTTGTTTTCAATACGCAGCAGCCGCGAAGCACATCGGTCAGTAAATTCCCGGTCATGCGAAACAAACAAAATCGTCCCTTCATAATCGCAGACCATCTGCTGTAACGCTTCAATCGCAGGCATATCCAGAAAATTCGTAGGTTCATCCAGCAGCAGTACATTGGCAGGAGAACCAAACAGCTTGGCAAAAGAAAGTTTCACCCGCTCGCCTCCGCTCAAGACTCCTGCTTTTTTGTACACATCATCTCGCCGTATCAACAAACGAGCCAGAATTCCACGCATCACCTGTTCGCTCTGCACTGCATCTTCCATGACATTTTCCAGCACTGTTTTCTCCAGATCGAGATTTTCCAAACCCTGTCGGAAAAAGCCGATTTTTGCCTTCGGCACAATCCGGATTCCCGGGCCATTTGCAGCAATCAGATTCATCAACGTCGTTTTTCCCGCTCCATTTGGCCCAATAAGCGCTGTTTTACTGCCACGCGGTAACGAAAATGCCGCATTTTCAAAAATACGGTTTTCTCCATATCGCACCTGCAGCCGCGAACCGGTAATGACATCCCGATTGGCAGGGGGATCGGTAAGTGAAAAATCAATTGCAGTCTCGGGAATATCACGCGGTTTCTCATGCACTTCCAGCCGTTCCAACCGAGATTGCAGCGCTTTGCGTGCATTGTCAAGCTTCTCGGCACTTTCTCCCGCTGAACGCTTATGCAGCCGTGCCTCTGAATTTCCCATACGTTTTGGGGCTTTTTTCACCCCGCGAGACCTTTCTGCCTGCTGCCGCATAGCCGATGTCAACCGGTCGCGCTCTTTACGGTACTGTTCATATTCAAACCATTCCCGTTGTTCGCGTTTTTCCCGCTGCTCCCGATATGCCGAAAAATTCCCCGGATACACCGTCACTTTGCCATCGCGCACTTCAACAATCTTATTACATAGCCTGTCTAATACAGCACGGTCATGGCTAATCAGCAAAAATGTACTGCAGTTTTCCAATCGCTTGCAGCAAAGCTCTACCCCTTCGGCATCCAAATTTGCAGTCGGTTCATCCGCAAAGGTAAGCAAGGCATTTTCTTCCACATCCGCCAGCCGAAGCCGCGTTTGTTCACCGCCGCTCAAAGTTTCGCGATCCAATTTATCTGCAAGTCCAAATTCCCGCAAGGCTTTTGGGTCAGCATTTTGGTTTCCTTTGCCAAACTGCTGAAAGTACGTGACAGGTACATTGCGCTGAATGACTCCCTCATCTGCCTGTAATTCCCCTGAAAGCAGATTCAGCAGGGTGGTTTTTCCGGCGCCATTGCTCCCTACAATTCCAATTCGGTCGCCTTCCCAAACAGTAAATTGCTCGACTTCCAATATTTTACGTTCGCCAAAATATTTGACAACATGATTAGCTGATAACAATGTTCTGGGCATAAAAATACCTCCTGTTAAAACCGGCAGGAGGTGTCTGTTATAGAGAAGGCATAAAAAGCCATTGGGCCAAATGTTGCCCAATTGCCACTATAAACCTGCCATATCTCTGATTTTTTCCAACACAAACGAGAGCCGCCTGGCTCTTCTCCTGCCATTATCATAAATGGGTGTCAAAAAAATCAGCAAATATGCATGTTTACAATACCTGTCCTTTTCTTCAATTTTATTTAGTGTAGCACATCCCATTTCTGTTTGCAACTGTTAAAATAAGAAAGGAAGCATCGCACGAAAAAATTCTTCATGCAATGCTTCCCTATTTTAACAATTATTTTTCAGAATCATCCTCTGAATGGCTGTTCAAATCGATTTCTGCAGTATCTGCTTTACTGTCAACATCGCTGTGCAGCACATTATAGCCATCATCATCTGACGGAATAAAGGTCTGACCGGAAGTCTTTTTCGCCTTTTCTGCTCTCTTCGGAGCGATAAACTGCAAATACACGACAGTACCCAGTCCTGCTACACCGAGAACGATTAACAAAATACCAACCACCAGCAACATGGAACTTCCGCTGTTGCCAGAAGTCTGATTTGTTGTCTCGACTTCAGAATCATCTGCACTGCCAACAGAAGCTTCGCTGGAAGTTGCTTCCTGCTGGGGCAAACTGCTGATGACAGACGCATCATCTACCAAATCGCTGTTTGTATCATCTCCGAAATCTTCCCCTACACTGACAGAAGGGTCCAACCCCGTAGAACCACCCGTAGTGGAATTGTTTTGATTGGTTCCTTCATTCCGAGAAGGATAATATTCCGGCAGCTCTTCGGCAGAAGAATATTCCGGCTCATCTTCCGAGCTAGAAGGAGCGACAGAAGATGTCTGGGAAGAGGATTCCGCAGAACTGCTCTCTGAAGGAACTGAAGATTCAGAAGGCAGTGATTCTTCTGAAGAAGGCTCTGAAGAAGGTTCTGAAGAAACAACAGATGATTCAGAAGGAACGCTGGAAGTTATCTGTGAAGAGGACTCCTGCGGAACACTGTTCACTTCAGAACTTGTTTCTTCTGTCACTTCCGTTCGAACATCCGGAAACGCATTTTCTCCCAATACCGTAAAACAACAAAGCGAAACAAGCAAAACCAGAACAGCCGATACTGTCAACAAACGAAAAAAGCCCTTTTTCCGCATTTGGCTAATACCTCCTAAGAAAAATTTGAAAATCAAAATCCGCTGAATATCATCATACACGAAAAAAACAACGATTACAACCATAATCGTCAGACAAATGATCAGATTTTCAAAAAAACACTTTTTTCTCTGTTTAACACAGATTGACATCCCTAAAAAAATCAAGTATCCTATGGAAAACTCAGTGTAACCAACAAAGGAGAATCTATAATGTTTGTTATGCATACCGACCGGGAAAATGCCTTTGAATCTGTATACAGCTTGATGCAGCAGGCATTTCCTCCCACAGAACGCCGCAACCGCGAAGCACAATATGCTTTGCTGCAAAATCCACACTACAACTATCGTATTTTACAAACGGAAAGCGGAGATTTTCTGGGTTTTTTAGCAGTATGGGATTTTGGAGAATTCCGTTTTGCAGAACATTTTGCCATCAATGAAGCATCTCGCGGAAAAGGGGTCGGAGCAAACGCTCTGCGCCAGTGGATAGAAGAATCTTCTGCTCCAGTTATACTGGAAGTAGAGCTTCCTGAAACTGAAATTGCACAGCGAAGAATTGAGTTTTATAAACGTGTCGGGTTTCAACCCAATTCTTTTTCTTACATACAGCCTTCCATGCAGCCGGATCAGCCCGCCATCCCACTGCAAATTATGAGCTGGCCGAATGAAATCTCGCAAGAACAGTTTGAACCATGGAAACAGATCATCTATCGTGAAGTGTATGGAACGCTTTCTAAATGAGGTAACACGCACTCCACAGAATATATGAATTAAATCTTCAACGTAGTCCACTTTCCCTGTTGAAAACGAATCCTGGTCAGGATAAAGCGCATCAACTGATCGAAGGCCAGTCCAATCCACGCGCCAAAAAGCCCCAATGCCAGCGGGTAACAGAAAAGCCATCCTGCGCCGGGACGAATCAAAGCAACGCTGATCAAAGATACCAATGCGGTATATCGGGTATCCCCGGCACCGCGCAAACAGCCGGAATATATCACCTGTGAAATTTGCAGGAAAATGACTACCGACAGAACACTCATAATCATCTGTCCATAATCGAGAATCGGAGTCTCTGTGGAAAACCATGAAAAAATCCATCTTCCGCCAAACACAAAAATCAGGCAAAGGATTCCAGCAAATACCAACCCCATACGCTGGCAGACACTTCCATAGATTTTGGCCATATCCTGTCTTTTTTCTCCCAGACTCTGTCCGACCAGCGTAACGGCTGCTACAGAAAGGCCATCACCAAAAGAGAACGATATACTCATCATATTCATTCCAATCTGATGAGCCGCAAAAGCTGTTGTACCCAAATTTGCCACCAAAATCGCATATGTCAAGAAGCCAATGCGCAAGAAGATCTGTTCTGCCAATGTACTGGAACCAATATTGGCAATTGCCCCCATCGTCTGGCGGTCAAAACGAATCTTTTTTCGCATCTGCCAGATAGACAAAAAACGATCTGCATGAAGCAGGGAACGTATGCTCATTATGCAGGCCACCACTGTACCAATAACTGTTGCGATTGCTGCTCCCTCTATACCGAGTCTTGGAAAACCGAGATTTCCACCGATTAAAAGATAGTTAAAAACCATATTGACGCCGTTCGATACCAGATTGGTACGCATCGCAATTTTGGTATTGCCTGCACCACGCTGTGCGGCATTAATCACCATGGAAAGTGTATTGAACACCATACCTCCCATAATGATAATAAAGTAGTTACGGGCTGGCTCATGCGTATCTTCTGCAGAACCGGAAAGACGGATAATGGGGTCGGCAAAAGCCACGCACAAAATACTGATGACAATTGTCAAAGCCAAGGTAATCAGGATAGATTGTGTCAGCACACGATTGGCGCTTTCCTGCTCTCTTTCCCCTTTACGCCTGGCCACAATAGCAGAAACAGCTACATTCAGCGAGATAAAAATGGCCAGCCCGATAAATTTAGGCTGGGTCGTCAAACCTACCGCAGCGATGGCATATGAACCCAGTGAGCTCACCATGATAGTGTCGATCATTCCCACCAGGCTGACCAGAAATGATTCTACGATAGACGGCCAGGCAATTTGAAGAGTTCTGCGAAGAATCTGTTTTTCTGACGGAATTTCTCCCATCGCCTGCGTACTTTTCAGAATTTTGGACGGATTGACAAAACGCAAAGAAAATACACGTCCTTTCTTAGATTTATACGATTAAATTACGTGCAGACCCCCTCTTTTGTCTCAGCTCCTCCAGAGATTCCCCGTGATTTTGATATCATGCACACAACTTCACAGTTCTTTTTGCACGTATTCTAACTATATTATACAACAAAACCAATATCATTTCCAGCGCTTCAATTATTTTATCGCTTTTATAATGCAGAAATAATTTGAAATCCTGCTGGGTACTCATACCAGCCAAATTTTTGCTCTTTTTTAAGAGACCTGCAGCCAATATTCTCTATGGACGAGAAAAAAGTTTACAAAAAGCTGTTGTAACTTTAAAGGCTTTATTATACAATGAAGGATACAAATGCTGACTGCAGGCATATTTTTTTCTTCGCATCGTTCTGTTGTGATTGCTGTTGGGGCATCTTCAAAAAGATGCGGCAAAGGCCCCATCTCCCCATTGGCCAAAGCTTGAAAAAGGAGTATGAAAAAAAGTATATGAGTTCCAGAGTAAAAGAAACGATTCGCAGGAACCTTTTTGGTATTATCACCATTACTGTCTCAGCCATTGTGCTAATTGCATTTCTGTTTTTTTCTGACAGCATACGTTCCATACAAAACTTGCCTGATGGCCTAAACTGGAACTGGATGCTGCTGGGGATATTTTTGGCAGCCACCACCTGGCTGTTGGAAGGATTTTCCCTGAATCTGATCTGCAAAGTAGTTTACCCTGAATGGAAATTTCATTATTCTTTCTGTATAGGTATGGTAGGCGTGCTTTACAGTGCACTGACCCCCTGTTCTACCGGAGGTCAGCCCATGCAGATTTATTCCATGCACCGTTTGGGAATGGATACCGGAGCTGCAGGTTCTATTATTGCTATCAAAACGATTGTTTACCAAATTATTATGGTGCTGTATGCACTGATTATGGTAATTTTCCGCCTATCTTTTTTCCAACGGAATGTCAGTGATTTTTCTTTTCTGACCATCTTGGGATTACTTTGCAACAGCACTTTTATTGCGTTGGTACTCCTTTTCTGCATCAGTCAGAAAATCACCAACAAACTGCTGCATAAAGGTATTTTTCTTCTGCATAAGCTTCATCTGTGCCGCAAACCGGATGAACGCTATGAGAAAATTCGCAGCCAGCTTTCTATCTTCCATGGCAGCACCCGTTTGATTGGACGATCATTTGGTATGTATGCTGGCGTCTGTATTACTACGATCATCCAAATCGGCCTGGGATACATGATCCCCTATTGCATTTACCGCGGTTTTGGATTTCACGAGATAGACCTATTCACGATTATGGCGGCACAGGCCTACGTTTCAATGGTCAGCGCATTTGTCCCTCTTCCCGGCGCCTCTGGCGGTGCAGAAGGAAGTTTTATGATTTTCTTCAACATGTTCTTTCCGGGAGGCACTGTGATTCCTGCTATGGTAATCTGGCGTGCACTCACCTACTATATCAACCTTCCGGTTGGTTCCATCTGTTCGTACATTTCCAACCGCCTCAAGCCATTAAAGCTGCCTTCAAAAAAAGGTGCAACCGTAGAAGAGATTGTAAACGGTTATATGCCCGCTGATGAAGGAATTCCGTCAGAAGAAATCTAATCAAAAAGTCCCCTCACCATTTTGAACTGCCCCAATTTATGCGGACAGTACAAAAAAGCCCCTATGTAGGAAAT
>CAMLSX010000022.1 GCA_946484175.1 uncultured Clostridia bacterium | reverse complement strand
AACGACGATACCAACCGTGCATTGATGGGTGCAAACATGCAGCGTCAGGCTGTGCCGCTGCTGAAGACTGAATCCCCCATCGTAGGTACCGGCATGGAATACAAAGCCGGTGTGGACTCGGGTGTGTGTGTGCTGGCAAAGCGTGCCGGTATTGTACGCAGCGTGAGCGCTACCGAGGTTCGTGTGACCGCCGATAACGGTGAAGTGGATACCTATCAGATCACCAAGTTCCTGCGCTCCAACCAGAGCACCTGTATCAATCAGGTTCCTGTGGTAGAACGTGGCGACCGTGTGGAAGTGGGCGATGTGATCGCTGATGGTCCCGCTATTTCCAACGGTGAAATTTCTCTGGGTAAAAACGCCCTGATCGGCTTTATGACCTGGGAAGGTTATAACTACGAGGACGCCGTTCTGCTGAATGAAAAAATTGTCCGCGATGATGTATATACCTCCATCCATATCGAAGAATATGAAATGGAAGCCCGCGACACCAAGCTCGGACCGGAGGAAATTACCCGCGATATCCCCAATGTAAACGAAGACCTGCTCCGTGACTTGGACGACCGCGGAATTATCCGTGTAGGCGCCGATGTTCGTGCAGGTGATATCCTGGTTGGTAAGGTTACCCCCAAGGGTGAAACCGAGCTGACCGCAGAAGAGCGCTTGCTGCGTGCAATCTTTGGTGAGAAGGCCAGAGAAGTTCGTGATACCTCTCTGCGTGTGCCTCATGGTGAATACGGTATCGTGGTGGATGTCAAAGTCTTTACCCGCGAGAACAGCCACGACGAGCTGAGCCCCGGTGTCAATAAAGTGGTTCGCTGCTACATCGCACAGAAGAGAAAGATCTCTGTGGGCGATAAGATGGCAGGCCGTCACGGTAACAAGGGTGTTGTTTCCCGTATTCTGCCCATGGAGGAAATGCCCTTCCTGCCCGACGGTACTCCGCTGGATATCGTTCTGAACCCCCTGGGCGTGCCTTCTCGTATGAACATCGGTCAGGTGCTGGAGGTTCATCTGGGTATGGCTGCCAAGGCACTGGGCTGGAAGATCATGACACCTGTTTTTGACGGTGCACACGAAGAAGATATCCGTGAATGCTTTAAGATGGCCGGCATGAGCGAAGACGGCAAGTTCTGGCTGCGCGACGGCCGTACCGGTGAATACTTTGACAACCCGGTTACCGTTGGATACATGTACTACCTCAAGCTCCACCATCTGGTTGATGATAAAATCCATGCACGTTCCACTGGCCCGTACTCTCTGGTTACACAGCAGCCTCTGGGTGGTAAAGCCCAGTTCGGCGGCCAGCGTTTCGGTGAGATGGAAGTTTGGGCCCTGGAAGCTTACGGCGCAGCTTACACCCTGCAGGAAATCCTGACGGTGAAGTCTGACGACGTGGTGGGCCGTGTGAAGACTTATGAGGCCATTGTCAAGGGTCAGAATATCCCGCAGCCTGGTGTGCCTGAGTCCTTTAAGGTTCTGATTAAGGAACTGCAGTCTCTGGGTCTGGATATTAAAGTGCTGGATAAGAACAACGAAGAAATCGATCTGAAGCAGAACTTCGACGATGATGACGATATGGGCTTTACCCCGTCCAACGATATGTTTGATGAACCCACTGTTACCGAAGAAGGCGATCTGGACGGCTATACCATGGAAGACACCGATGAGGATGATCTGTTCGGTAACGACAGCATGGGTCTGGATGACCTGTTTGGCGATAGCGGGGATGATGACGGCAGCGACGATATGATGTAAGAGTTGGGGGTTGAACGATGGAATTTAACGTGTTTGAATCGATCAAAATCGGTCTGGCTTCCCCGGATAAGATCCGTGAGTGGTCTCATGGTGAGGTCAAGAAGCCCGAAACCATTAACTACCGCACCCTGAAGCCGGAGCGCGACGGCCTGTTCTGTGAGCGCATTTTTGGACCCCAGAAGGACTGGGAATGCCATTGCGGTAAATATAAGCGTATTCGTTATAAGGGCAAAATCTGTGACCGCTGCGGTGTGGAAGTCACCCGCAGCAAGGTTCGCCGTGAGCGTATGGGCCACATTGAGCTGGCTGCTCCGGTTTCCCATATCTGGTATTTCAAGGGAATTCCGTCCCGCATCGGTCTGATGCTGGACATTTCTCCCCGTATGCTGGAAAAGGTTCTTTATTTTGCCCTGTACATCGTCACCGATCCCGGTAATGTTCGCGAGCTTTCCAAAAAGCAGCTGCTGAACGAAAAAGAATATCGGGATATGCGTGAAAAATATGAGGATGATTTCAAAGCCGCTATGGGCGCTGAGGCAATCAAAGATTTGCTTTCTGAAATCGACCTCGACAAGCTCTCCAATGAGCTGAAAGAAGAATTGCAGGGCGCTTCCGGTCAGAAGCGCGTGCGTCTGCTTAAGCGTCTGGAAGCTGTAGAAGCTTTCCGCATGTCCGGCAACCGTCCTGAGTGGATGATTCTGGATGTGGTTCCGGTCATTCCGCCGGATATTCGCCCCATGGTACAGCTGGACGGCGGCCGTTTTGCAACCTCCGACCTGAACGACCTGTACCGCCGCGTAATCAACCGCAACAACCGTTTGAAGAGACTGTTGGAGCTGGGAGCACCGGATATCATTGTGCGCAACGAAAAGCGCATGCTGCAGGAAGCCGTTGACGCGCTGATCGACAACGGCCGCCGCGGACGCCCCGTAACAGGCCCCAATAACCGTCCGCTGAAATCCCTTTCCGATATGCTGAAAGGTAAGCAGGGACGTTTCCGTCAGAACCTGTTGGGTAAGCGTGTTGACTATTCCGGCCGTTCCGTTATCGTGGTTGGTCCTGAACTGAAGATGTATCAGTGCGGCCTGCCCAAGGAGATGGCACTGGAGCTGTTTAAGCCCTTTGTGATGAAGCGTCTGGTAGAAACCGGCAAAGCCGGCAACATCAAGGCTGCCAGAAAAGCGGTAGAGCGTGCAAAGCCCGAGGTTTGGGACGCTCTGGAAATCGTCATCAAGAACCATCCTGTTCTGCTGAACCGTGCACCTACGCTGCACCGTTTGGGTATCCAGGCATTTGAGCCGGTGCTGGTAGAAGGCCGCGCCCTGAAACTGCATCCGCTGGTTTGTACTGCATATAACGCTGACTTTGACGGTGACCAGATGGCTGTTCACGTGCCGCTGTCCGCTGAAGCACAGGCAGAAGCCCGCTTCCTGATGCTGGCTGCCAACAACCTGCTGAAGCCGTCTGATGGACGTCCGGTGGCTGTGCCTACACAGGATATGGTTCTGGGTTCCTATTACCTGACCATGGATAAGGATGGCGAGCCCGGTGAAGGCAAGGTCTTCCGCGATGTGGACGAGGCTCTGATGGCTTATGACGCACATGTGGTCAGCCTGCACGCCAAGATCAAAGTCCGCCGTGAGATGGAAGTTAACGGGGAAATGGTTCGCGCTCTGGTGGATACTACGGTTGGCCGTATCATCTTTAACCGTCCCATTCCGCAGGATCTGGGCTATGTGGATCGTTCCAAGCCTGAAAACCTGCTGAAATTTGAGATTGACTTCCTGGTTGGCAAAAAGCAGCTGGGTAAAATCATTGAGAAGTGCATTAAAGTGCACGGTACCGCTATTACTTCCGAAGTGCTGGATAACGTGAAAGCACAGGGATATAAATATTCTACCATTGGCGCCATCACCGTGGCTGTCTGCGATGCAACCATTCCGCCGCAGAAGAAGCAGATTCTGGCCGATGCAGAAGCGAAAATCGACGAGATCACGGAAGAGTTCAATGAAGGCCTGCTGTCCGAAGAAGAGCGTTCCGGCGCTGTTCTGAAGACCTGGGAAAAGGCAACCAATGATGTAACCACTGCCCTGCAAAAGGGCCTGGACCGCAACAACCCCATTTTCATGATGGCAGACTCCGGTGCTCGTGGTTCTATGAGCCAGATTCGTCAGCTGGCCGGTATGCGCGGTCTGATTGCTAACACCTCCGGTAAGGTTATCGAAATTCCGATTCGTGCAAACTATCGTGAAGGCCTGAACATTTTGGAATACTTCATTTCTTCCCGTGGTGCACGTAAAGGTCTGGCAGATACCGCTCTGCGTACCGCTGACTCCGGTTACCTGACCCGTCGTCTGGTAGACGTTTCTCAGGACGTGATTATCCGCGAAGATGACTGCGGTGCAACCGACGGTCTGGAAGTCTTCGATATTAAGGAAGGCAGCGAGTCCATCGAGAGCATGCACGAACGTCTCATCGGCCGTTATCTGGTGGAGGACTTTGTGGATGAAGAGACCGGCGAGGTACTGGTTTCCAAGGACAAGATGATGGACGACAACGATGCCGACATTATTGTGGGCCGTGGTGTGGAGACCATTAAGATTCGTTCGATTTTGAACTGCCGCGCGAAGCATGGCGTCTGCAAAAAGTGCTATGGTTCTGACCTGGCAAACGGACAGCCTGTTACTGTGGGCGAAGCTGTTGGTATTATCGCAGCACAGTCCATCGGTGAGCCCGGTACCCAGCTGACCATGCGTACCTTCCATACCGGCGGTGTTGCCAGTGCGGAAGATATTACCCAGGGTCTTCCCCGTGTTGAAGAACTGTTCGAAGGCCGTAAGCCCAAGCATCTGGCCATCATCAGTGAAATTGACGGCGAAGTTACCTTTGAAGAGATCAAAAAGAACCGTCATGTGGTTGTTACCCGTCAGGATGGCGAGCAGCGCTCTTATCTGATTCCCTTCGGTTCCCGTATCAGCGTGAAGGAAGGACAGAAGATCAAGGCCGGTACCCGCCTGACCGAAGGTTCTGTGAACCCGCACGACGTTCTGGCCATTAGCGGTACTCATGCTGTGCAGGACTATCTGATTGAAGAAGTGCAGCGCGTATACCGTATGCAGGGTGTTGATATCAACGATAAGCACATTGAGGTTATCGTTCGTCAGATGATGCGCAAGGTTCGCGTAGAGGATGCCGGAAGCACTGACCTGCTGCCGAGCTCTCTGGTTGACAAGACCGAGTTTGAAACTGCTAATGAAGAAGTTGCAGCACGCCGTGCTGCTGGCGAAGTGGATTTGAAGGAGGCTACCTGTACGCCGGTGCTGCTCGGTATTACCAAGGCTTCTTTGGCCACGGACTCCTTCCTGTCCGCCGCATCCTTCCAGGAAACTACTCGCGTTTTGACCGAAGCTGCTATCAAGGGTAAGGTTGACCCGCTGCTGGGCCTGAAAGAAAACGTCATCATTGGTAAGCTCGTCCCTGCCGGAACAGGTATGAAATGTTATTCAAATGTTTCCGTAAAATCTGTGGATGAGGACTTGACAAACGAGGCGTTTTGAGTATATAATAACAAATTGTGATGGTCTGCAAGAAATAACCAGTATCCTGCCCGGAAAACTCCTTTCGGGCAGGTGCTGTACTGTATAAGCTGACTTTTTCACAAACAGAAGCGCAAAAGTTTCTGTGCAATTTTTCTTTTGGTGTTAAGCAGGACAAGTTCTTTATGAAATAACCTGCATTAACATATAAAAAATTTTTGTGAGGAGGTGTCATATGCCTACCTTTAATCAGCTGGTTCATACCGGTCGTCAGGTCGCTGAAAAGAAAGCAAAGGCTCCCGCACTGCTGAAGGGCTGGAACTCCAAGAAGCGCGTTGCTATCAATCAGGATTCCCCTCAAAAGCGCGGCGTGTGCACGTCTGTTAAGACTGCTACCCCGAAGAAGCCTAACTCTGCTCTTCGTAAAATTGCCAGAGTGCGTCTTTCCAACGGAATCGAAGTCAGCGCCTATATCCCCGGTGTTGGACACAACCTGCAGGAGCACAGCGTCGTTATGATTCGCGGCGGCCGTGTAAAGGATCTGCCTGGTGTGCGTTATCACATCATCCGTGGTACTCTGGATGCCCAGGGTGTTGCCAAGCGTATGCAGGCTCGTTCCAAGTACGGTGCAAAGCGTCCCAAGGCTGGCGCTGCCAAGAAGTAATTCGATGACGGAATTGCTTCACCCAAAAACACTGACAGAATTCGTGGCTCCCGCATGAGGAAACTTGTGCGGAGGCGTTTCTAAATAGATAGAACGCCTCTTTGGCCAACGGAAGTTTGTCGCTTTCGAGTACCTATGATATCATCAAATGTGAAGGAGGGAAGAATATGCCGAGAAGAGGTAATATCGCAAAACGTGATGTTTTGCCCGATCCGCTTTATAATTCCAAGCTGGTTACCCGTCTGGTGAACAATATCATGTATGACGGAAAGAAGGGCGTTGCCCAGAAAATCGTGTACGGTGCATTTGACATCGTTGCCGAGAAGACCGGCAAGGATCCCCTCGAGGTGTTTGAGCAGGCAATGGAAAATGTTATGCCCAGCCTCGAAGTAAAGGCCCGCCGTGTTGGCGGTGCAACCTACCAGGTTCCCATGGAGGTTCGTCCTGAGAGACGTCAGACCCTGGGCCTGCGCTGGATCTCCACCTATTCCAGACTGCGTTCCGAAAAGACCATGAAGGAGCGTCTGGCAGGAGAAATCCTCGATGCAATAAATGGCGCCGGCGGCGCTGCCAAGAAGCGTGACGATACACACAAGATGGCAGAGGCCAACAAGGCATTCGCACATTACAGATGGTAATGCATGGATGCCGCTTGTTCGGCTCCATGAAATGCTTTTTTATTCGCACATTTATTCATTTGACTAAAGGAGGAAACCCATGCCAAGGCAGGTATCACTTGAATTAACCCGCAATATCGGCATTATGGCTCACATCGATGCCGGTAAGACTACTACCACAGAGCGTATTCTGTATTACACCGGTATCAACCACAAAATTGGTGAGACCCATGACGGTACTGCTACCATGGACTGGATGGCCCAGGAACAGGAAAGAGGTATTACCATTACCTCCGCAGCAACTACCTGCTTTTGGAAGGGCCACCGTATTAACATCATCGACACCCCCGGTCACGTGGACTTCACCGTGGAAGTGGAGCGTTCCCTGCGTGTGCTTGACGGCTCTGTGACCGTTTTCTGCGCAAAGGGCGGCGTTGAACCCCAGTCCGAAACTGTTTGGCGTCAGGCTGAAGAGTACAAAGTACCCCGTATGGCTTATGTCAACAAGATGGACATCATGGGTGCCGATTTCTATCGCGTTGTACAGATGATGAAAGATCGTCTGAAGTGTAACGCTGTTCCGATCCAGCTTCCCATCGGTTCCGAGGATACCTTTAAGGGTATCGTTGACCTGGTTACCATGAAGGCTGAGATCTATTATGATGATCTGGGCAAAGATGTCCGCGAGGAGGACATCCCCGAGGATATGATGGAACTGGCTGAGAAGTACCACACTGAGCTGGTTGAGCATGTCGCCGAACAGGACGACGAGCTGTTCGAGAAGTATCTGGGCGGCGAGGAGCTGACTGTGGAAGAGATCAAGAATTGCATCCGCAAGTCTACGATTGCTAACCACATGGTTCCCGTTACCTGCGGTACTTCTTATAGAAACAAGGGTGTGCAGCCTCTGCTGAACGCAATTGTCGATTATATGCCTGCTCCTACCGATGTTCCCGCTATCAAGGGCGTGAATCCGGACACCGAAGAAGAAGAAACCCGTCCGTCTTCCGATGAAGAGCCCTTTGCAGCTCTGGCATTTAAGATTGCTACCGATCCCTTTGTTGGTAAGCTGTGCTTCTTCCGTGTGTACTCCGGTACTGTAGATGCTGGTTCTACCGTCTACAACTCCGTGAAGGATAACAACGAACGTATGGGCCGTATCCTGCAGATGCATGCAAACCATCGTCAGGATATCGAGAAGGTGTATGCCGGCGATATCGCTGCTGCTGTTGGTCTGAAGAACACCACCACCGGCGATACTCTGTGCGACGAAAAGCACCCCATTATCCTGGAATCCATGGAATTCCCGGAGCCTGTTATTCGTGTTGCTATTGAGCCCAAGACCAAAGCTGGTCAGGAGAAGATGGGTATTGCATTGGCCAAGCTGGCTGAAGAAGATCCCACCTTCAAAGCTTATACCGATGAAGAAACCGGCCAGACCATTATTGCTGGTATGGGCGAGCTGCATCTGGAAATTATCGTTGACCGTCTGCTGCGTGAGTTCCGCGTGGAAGCAAACGTTGGTAAGCCCCAGGTTGCTTATAAAGAAACCATCCGCAAGCTGGCTGATGTGGATAACAAGTATGCTCGTCAGTCCGGTGGTAAGGGTCAGTATGGTCACGTTAAGATCAAAATTGAACCCAATCCCGGCAAGGGCTATGAGTTTGTCAACGCTATCGTTGGCGGCGCTATTCCGAAGGAGTATATCCCGGCTGTTGACCAGGGTATCCAGGGCGCTATGCTGTCCGGTGTTATTGCCGGCTACAACGTTGTAGACGTCAAGGTTACTCTGTATGATGGTTCTTATCATGAGGTTGACTCCTCTGAAATGGCATTTAAGATCGCTGCATCCATGGCTTTCAAAGAGGCTATGAAGAAAGCTGATCCGGTGCTGCTCGAACCCATCATGAAGGTCGTTGTTATCGTTCCCGATGAGTATATGGGCGACGTTATTGGCGACTTGAACTCTCGTCGTGGTATGATCCTGGGCATGGATGCTATTCCCGGTGCTCAGCAGATCAACTCCGAGGTTCCCCTGTCCGAGATGTTCGGTTATGCTACCGACATGCGTTCCAAGACTCAGGGACGCGGTCAGTATACCATGGAGCCCGCACACTATGCAGAGGTTCCCAAGTCTGTTGCTGAGACTGTGATTGCAGCCCGCGGAAAAAAGAGTGAATAATTTCGATTAGCGCTTGATTTTTCGCTGTATAGTTGCTACAATTGTGTTACTGGACAATTTGTTCATAACATTTGAAATTGCTTTATAAAAAGGAGGAAGTTTCCAATGGCAAAGGCAAAGTTCGAAAGAAATAAGCCCCATGTAAACATTGGTACCATCGGTCACGTTGACCATGGCAAGACCACCCTGACCGCCGCTATCACCAAGGTTCTGAACCTGGAAGGCGACGCTGACTTCGTTGATTACGCTAACATCGATAAGGCTCCCGAAGAGAGAGAGCGCGGCATTACCATTAACACCGCTCACGTTGAGTATCAGACTGCTACCCGTCACTATGCTCACGTTGACTGCCCCGGCCATGCTGACTATGTTAAGAACATGATCACCGGTGCTGCTCAGATGGACGGCGCTATCCTGGTTGTTTCTGCTGCTGACGGCCCCATGCCTCAGACCAGAGAGCACATCCTGCTGTCCCGTCAGGTTGGCGTGCCCTATATCGTTGTCTTCATGAACAAGTGCGATCAGGTTGACGACGAAGAGCTGCTGGATCTGGTTGAGATGGAAATCCGTGACCTGCTGAACGAGTACGAGTTCCCGGGCGATGATACCCCCATTGTCCGTGGTTCCGCTCTGGTTGCTCTGGAGTCCACCTCCACCGACCCCAATGCTCCTGAGTACAAGTGCATTCATGAATTGATGGATGCTGTTGACAACTATATCCCCACCCCCGAGCGTAAGGCTGACCAGCCTTTCCTGATGCCTGTTGAGGACGTGTTCACCATCACCGGCCGCGGCACCGTTGCTACCGGTAGAGTTGAGCGTGGCCAGCTGAAGCTGTCCGAGGAAGTTGAGATCGTTGGTCTGACCGACGAGCGCAGAAAGACCGTTGTTACCGGTATCGAAATGTTCCGCAAGCTGCTGGACTATGCTGAGGCCGGCGATAACATCGGTGCTCTGCTCCGTGGTATCCAGAGAAATGAGATCGAGCGTGGCCAGGTTCTGGCTAAGCCCGGCACCATTCATCCCCACACCAAGTTCAAGGGCCAGGTTTATGTTCTGACCAAGGACGAGGGTGGCCGTCATACCCCCTTCTTCAACAACTATCGTCCTCAGTTCTACTTCCGTACCACCGACGTTACCGGCGTTATCTCTCTGCCCGAGGGCACCGAGATGTGCATGCCTGGCGATAACGTTGTGATGGACGTTGAGCTGATCACTCCTATCGCTATCGAAGAGGGCCTGCGTTTCGCTATCCGTGAGGGTGGCCGTACCGTTGGTTCCGGCGTTGTTACCGGCATTAACGAATAATTTTTGCCATTGATAAATCCCCGACTCCGAAAGGAGCCGGGGATTTTTATTTTTGCATTTCTTCAATAATTACTAAACAGGAAGTGCTTTTCTGTTTTCCAGTTCATCCAGTAATTTTTGAAGTTCTTGGATACAAATGCTTTCAGGTAAATTCAGTTCACCATAACGGATTTCGTTGTATGCAGGAGTGATGTTACTTAGAACAGCTTGGTGCAGCAAATGCTGATATTTTTTCTCGATTTCCAACGGTGTTTCTGAAGGCAGAAGAGAAAATTGCAATAACTGCATCCCTTCTATTGCCAACCCATAGCCAAATCGAATTTTTTCAGGACTATCAGGCATTTTTTGGAATTTCCGCTTTTGTTTTTTCCATGCACGCTGCCGTTGTTTTGGGGTTAATTCCTTTTTCTGTTTCTGAGAAGAATCCAATATGGTATCCTCATCTACATAATATTCACTTTCTTCGTCTTTTTTCTCCAAACGCTGAGAGTGTGACATCAGGCGTAAAAAAGCGGATTGTATTTTTTGCAGTAATTCAGATAACCCCTCCAGTATGGCATAACGGTTGCATATGACAGCAATGATAACCGAAACAGTCACAATGACTCCAAAAAGATTCCACCATGCAGAACCTTCTCCTTGCAAACCAGGTTGAGGTTTGGGTTTAGGTAACAGTTCCAACTCTTCTTCTGTGGTAGGTGGCTTTTCAATGACAAAAACTTGTGACAGCCATGCAAAGAAACTGCGCAGCAGCTCAAATATAGATTGAAAAAACCAGATAATTGGCTGTTGAAAAACAAGCAAAAGACAGACAATTGCTAATACAATACAAAACAGGCGAATATTATATCTCCTGATTTTTGGGGGAAGCTGTGAAAAATCATGCCCACGCCGCTCCATCATCAAATCGAGATTTCCCTGGTTCAATGCAGCACCATAGGCTGCGGTCATGAGCAGTAAAGGAATGATGAAAGACATTGTGGGGAATTGTACAGTTTTATCTTGAAAATACTGATACGAGTAAATACATAAAGCGATGACGGAAAGAACAACGTAAGTGATGTAAGCATAGTGATGCACTACTTCGTCATAGCTTTTTCCCTGTGAACGCACTCCAAGAATCCATGGAAGAAATTGAAACAGTGCAGCCAGCCATGCAATATGTATAGAAGAAGCAAATCCATGATTGGCAGCAATCAGCATGATTCCGGCTGGGATAAGTCCCAAAAGATAAGCGAGAAAGTCGTACAGCCAGATCGTATGAATCCATTTGATTTTTTGCAGCAGACTGCGCAGAGCAAATCCCGCCAGACAGCAAGCTGTGCTGAATAGCTGGAGCTGTATAGCAGCCCGTTCATTTGGAACATGCAGCAGACAATCCAGGTATAAGTGAATCAGAGGATAGCACAAGAGGGAAAGACAAAAGAGCGCGAAATATCGTAAGATACTGGGAAGGATTGAAACTGTCCTTTTATTCATGGTGTTCCCCCCAATATAAATAGATTTCCAAAGGAGAATCAGCGGCCTCTTCCGGTACAGTCTGAGAAATACATACAATTTTTACGCGGATTCCCTGTTCCTGCTGCAGATAGGCATAAGACAGAATTTCCTGGTTGAGATAAGGCGTAATGAGCACCAAGTCACTGGAAGAAATTTTTCTGCAAAAACCGGAAAGAAAGACAGGAAAATGTTCTGTGCTGACCAGTGGAAGCTGTGCCAGTAAACGCAGAGTTTCATGAACGTGTTCTCTGCCCCAGGAAGAGCCCGTACTGATACAGGAACGTTCTCCAGTCAGACTGGTGTTCACCATTAGAGCAACAGGGATGCCACTGCGCAATGTATCATCCAGAAAGCCCGCACAGGCGCGGATGGCATCTTCTGTTTTCTGAGGCTCCAATACTCCAGAGATTTCTCCTTCTCGTGACTGAACATTTAAAATGATAGTCAATGTCTGATCCGCACTGTATTCGTTGTTGTGTACCATCAGACACCCGGTTCTGGCCGTTGCCAGCCAGTGAATCCGGTTCATGGATTCCCGCTGCGTGTATTCCCGCACGCCGGCAATCAGAAAGGGGTCTGGAAGAAGATGACGCCGGACTACTACAGAACCGGAATAACTGTGAACCTTCTCAAACCCCAGCTCCATATCGGCTGGACGGGGAAGCACTGTGATACAGGTGTCGGGGACTATCGGCTTTGAAAGCGAAACCCCGCCAAACAGGTCACTGGAAATCAAAATGACCTTATCCATGTGAAAAACGCCGCGTTTCAGGCATTTGACTTTCCAGCTTCGGACAACTTTATGATGGCTTTTCATCATGAAAAAGCTGGGGACAAATCGGGTTTCATTGGCAACAAGCGATTGTGACCCAGCAAAATCCAGCCATCGGGAAGTTGTCAGCTCTGCTTTTAGCCACGGGAGCGGAAGAAGCTTTCCGTTACTTACTTCTTCCACCAATGTGATTTCGTCCCCTTCCCAGGCTTCGCTAGTGCTGAAATAGCAGCGGTATTCCAGTTTGTGAAAAGCGTATTTCCGGTAAAAGACGATTTCCAGCCAGTATGCAACACCAATAATGATTAGGATTGCAAAAAATTCCATACAGCGGCCCCCTTACACCGATGCTTCAATCGGAACCGGAGTCAGCTTTAAAATTTCTTCCAAAATTGCACGTGCAGCATCATTCTGCGAGAGGTGTGCGCCCTTACAAAGCAGCCGGTGAGAAAGCACATCGCAGCAGACTGCTTTCAAGTCATCCGGCAGAACATAATCCCGTCCTTCCAAAGCAGCCCATGCCTGTGAAGCACGCAAAAAAGCAATCGAACCGCGCGGGCTTACCCCCAGACGGACCCGGTCATGGCTGCGGGTAGCGGCAACAATACGCAGCAGGTACTCCTGCACAGCTTCGCTGACATGTACCTGGCGAATCTTTTGTTGTGCTTTGAGAATCTCATCGGTATCTGTCACCGGAGAAATGGATTCCAATGGGCTGCCCAGCATAAATTCAGCGAGCATTTCACGCTCGTTTTCTGCCGGAGGATAGCCCATGGCAAGCCGCATAAAAAAGCGGTCCAATTGAGCTTCCGGCAGCGGGAAGGTACCCTGAATTTCTACCGGGTTTTGCGTTGCCACTACAAAAAATGGTTTTTCCAATATATGTGTCTGGCCATCTACAGTAACCTGCCCCTCCTCCATGCACTCCAGCAGGCTGGATTGTGTACGGGGAGTCGCGCGGTTGATTTCGTCTGCCAGCAGAATCTGTGTAAATACAGGGCCGGGTTTAAAGGTGAATTCTCCGGTTTTCTGATTGTAAATGTTGGCTCCAGTTAAATCAGTAGGCAGCAAGTCCGGCGTAAACTGCACACGTGTAAAAGAGGCATTGACAGAGCGCGCCAATGATTTTACCAGTGTAGTTTTTCCGGTTCCAGGGATGTCTTCCAGTAAGATATGCCCGCCGCACAAAAGGCACACGGTTACCTTGCGTATGACATCTTCTTTTCCTTTGATAACTTTACCAATACTTTTGTTGAGGCGCTGTGCCAATGTTTGTATAGTATTCTGTGCCATAACATCTTATCCTTTCTGAATCATAAAACATCCAAGTTTTTTTAATTATATGCAAAAACAACACATGAGTCAATGATTATTGAATTTATTATAGCACAATGTCAGTAGAGCGGTCGAATTTTCGGATTTTCCGACAGAAAAATATAAAAATAGGCTCATTGTTTTTGGGATGGACAAACACAGGACAGATGATTATAATAGAGAGAAGGTATGCTACGGACTGACATAAATCGACACGGCCCGGGAGCCCGAGATTACAGAGAGGGGAACCTGCATGAGACATTTGATCGACCCGCTTGATTTTTCCAAACAGGAGGTGTTGGAGCTGCTGGATGTAGCTGATGACATCGCCGCTGATCGTTTCCGTTATGCAGAGGTTTGTCACGGAAAGAAACTGGCCACTCTTTTTTATGAGCCGAGTACCCGCACCCGCCTCAGTTTTGAGGCAGCTATGCTGAATATGGGGGGCAGTGTGCTGGGCTTTTCTTCTGCCGACAGCAGCTCAGCTGCCAAGGGAGAAAGTGTTGCTGATACCATCCGCGTTATTTCTTGCTATGCGGATATCTGTGCGATGCGCCATCCCAAAGAAGGTGCACCGCTGGTTGCATCCCGTTTTTCCCAAATCCCGGTAATCAATGCCGGTGACGGCGGACATCAGCACCCCACGCAGACGCTGACAGATCTGATGACCATTCGTAAACGCTGCGGACGCCTTTCTGATCTGACCATCGGTCTGTGCGGTGACCTGAAATTTGGCCGTACCGTACACTCCCTTATCAAATCGCTGGCACGCTTTGAGGGAATCCGCTTTGTGATGATCTCACCCGAAGAGCTTCGAATCCCAGATTATATTCGGGAAGAAGTACTTCGTGCAAAAGGAATTCCTTTTGAAGAAGTGGAGACTATGGAAGAGGTTATGCCGAAGCTGGACATCCTGTACATGACCCGCGTACAGCGCGAGCGCTTTTTCAACGAAGAAGATTACATCCGGTTGAAAGATACTTATATTCTGGATTGCGAAAAATTGCGCGCAGCCAAGCCGGAGATGTCGATTTTGCATCCGCTGCCCCGCGTGAACGAAATTGCAGGAGAAGTGGATAACGACCCCCGCGCTGCGTATTTTGAGCAGGCACAAAACGGTGTGTATGTACGTATGGCGCTGATTATGAAGCTGCTGGGCCTGAAGCTGTAAGGGAGGAAAGCAACATGTTAAATATCGACAGCATTGAAACCGGTATTGTCATTGACCATATCCAGGCAGGCGCCAGTATGCGCGTGTATAAGCTTTTAAAGCTGGATAAACTGGACTGCTGTGTCGCAGTGATTAAGAATGCCCGCAGCAGCAAATTTGGCCGTAAGGACATTATCAAAATTGAGGCAATTACGGATATTGATCTGGATGTACTGGGATTTATCGACCATAATATTACCGTAGATATTATCCGCGAAGGAAAAATTGTGGAAAAGAAAAAGCTGGTGCCGCCGAAGACATTGACGAATGTAGTGCGCTGTAAAAATCCCCGCTGCATCACCAGCATTGAGCAGGGACTGGATCAGGTGTTTCAGCTGTATGAGAACCATGGAGAACATCATTACCGCTGCATTTACTGTGACCAGGAATACCAGTCCCGTCAGGGCTAAATAAAAGTCGATTACAGAAGAGAGGATGATTGTTATGAAAAATGCTGTTTCAACTCAGAAAGCACCGGCTGCCATTGGGCCGTATTCCCAGGCAATCGTGTGCGGCGATATGATTTTTACTTCTGGTCAGATTCCGATTGACCCGGCAACTGGCGAGTTGGTGCAGGGCGGAATCGAAGCGCAGACAACACGCGTTTTCTGCAATCTGCGCGAAGTACTGGCTGAAGCGGGCGCATCGCTGGATGATGTTATCAAAGTGAATGTGTATGTGAAAGACCTGGCTGATTTTGCCGCATTGAACGAAGTATATGCAACGTTCTTTACTCAGCCGTATCCGGCACGTTCCTGCGTGGAAGTTTCTGCCCTGCCCAAGGGAGCTTTGGTGGAAATTGAAATGATTGCAAAAAAATCCTGAGCGGAGCTGTAAAAGTGTAGACTGTGGGGGTGCTGTTTTGTAAGCAAACGGCACCCTTTGACAGGGAAAGGCGCGTTTTTTATGAATGCATTTGATGTAATTGGGCCTGTGATGATCGGCCCTTCCAGTTCTCATACTGCCGGGGCTGTACGGATTGGCAATATGGCAGGCGCGCTGCTGCCGGGAAAACCGGTGCGTGCTCTGATTGGTCTGCACGGGTCTTTCGCCAAAACCGGAAGGGGACATGGTACCGAAAAAGCCCTGACCGCAGGAATTATGGGCATGCTTCCCAGTGATACCCGTATCCGGAATAGCCTGGAGCTTGCAGAAAAAGAGGGGATTTCTGTCGTTTTTGAAGAAGTTGAAATTGACGGCGCACACCCCAACACCGCTTTGATCACTTTATGGAATGAGCAGGGAGACTCTGTGTCTGTGCAGGGCGCCTCTATTGGGGGCGGAGAAATTCTGATTACCTGTGTGGATGGGATGAGTGTGGAACTTACCGGAAACCAGCCCACTTTGCTGGTATTGCATCGCGATGTGCCGGGTGTAATCGCTGGTGTGACAAACTATCTGGCGATGAATGGGGTAAATATCGGAGGATTCAAGCTCAGCCGGAAGAAGAAAGGCGATATGGCGTTGATGACATTAGAGCTGGATGAAGCACCTGACGAGCGGGTAACCAATGGGATTCGCTGTTTTCCGCAGATCAGCCGTTGTGTTTTGATTTTGCCGGCACCGTAATGGGGAGTTAAAGGGGGTTGCAGAAAGTGCCAACGATTGCAGGATATCTTCAAATCGCAGAAGAAACCGGAAAAACGCTTTCTCAGGCAGTGCTGGAAGCACAGGCAGAAGAATTGGGAAAGACACCGGAGGAATTGAAGGAAAAAATGCGCCGCAATTTTCAGGTTATGCTGGAATCTGCACAGGAAGGGGAAAACCCGGAGCTGCGGTCTGCCAGTGGTTTGACAGGCGGTGCAGCTGCCCGTGTAATGGAACGCACCCGCCGCGGAGAAAGCCTGTGCGGAGAGTATTTTGGAAAAGCGGTTGCCCGTGCGCTGGCGGTTTCAGAATGTAACGCCTGTATGGGCCGTATCGTAGCGGCGCCGACGGCGGGTTCCTGTGGAATCCTTCCGGCGGCACTGATTACCGTGATGGAAGAAAAAAATCTGCCGGAAGAGAGCGCTGTCATGGCGCTGTTTACCGCAGCAGGAATCGGAATGGTAATCGCATCGAATGCAACTGTTTCCGGTGCACAGGGCGGATGTCAGGCGGAAGTGGGAAGTGCTTCTGCGATGGCAGCGGCAGCGGTGACAGAGATGGCTGGCGGTACAGCGGTAATGTGTGCCAATGCCTGTGCTATGGCACTGAAAAATGTTTTGGGGCTTGTGTGCGATCCGGTTGCAGGATTGGTAGAGGTTCCCTGTGTGAAACGAAACGTTATGGGAGTCGTTAATGCACTTGCAGCAGCAGAGATGGCACTGGCTGGAGTAGAAAGTGTCATTCCGGCAGATGAAGTTATTTTGGCGATGAAACGGGTGGGCAACACATTGCCTGCTACCCTGCGGGAAACCGCAGAAGGCGGACTGGCCGATACGCCCAGTGGCCGTCAGATTGCTATGCGCCTATTTGGCAAGACAAAATGAATTTTACAAGGAAAAAGAGCTTCAAACTGCACAATAATTACCAAAACAAAAGATATTTGTCAAAAATCCCTTTACAATCGTGTTAAAATCAGGTAGTCTGATATTATAAGATGTTTGATGTCCACGTTTACAAATAAAGCGTCAATGGCAAATGAGAGTAATCAATCAGGAAAAAGAGTGCAAAATAAATTGAAATATACGAATCAAAAAATATATGCTTTTATTTAATTCCTGAGCGGAAGGGGATGGGTTGCTATGAAATGGGAAAGTCTTGTGCTGAAAAATGGGATTCAGATTTTAACCGCCAGAAATTCTGATCTTCAAACATCGTGTGTGGGATTTTATTTTGGAAAAGGCTGTTTTGGTGAACACCAGGCAAAACGTACGATGGCGGTATTGTGGGCAAATTTATTTCAAAATCGTTTGAATCAGGGTGTAAAAAGTCCTTTGTGGAAAGTTGAAACAGATTGGGATTATATCGCATTTTATGTGGAGTGCGAGTCGGGAAAAATAAAATCACTTATCGGAGATTTTGTACAGTGTCTGCAAACAGCAGTGTGGAGCATTGAAGAGCTTGCCCGAGGAAAAAAGCAATTGGCTGCTCAGCTTTCAGCCTCTCAGCATCCAGATTTTTTACAGGTTATTCACCAAAATTATTGGGCTGGTACATCTTACGCTGTACCAGTATGCGGAACGGAAGAAGAATTGGCAGCGATTTCTCTCAAAAATCTTCAGAAGTGGCAGGAGGCCGCAGGAGAAGCTTTTTTATGTGTATTAACGGGAGCTTTGCTGCCGGAAGAAATTAAGTTTGCGCAGTCCTGCCTGAGCGGTGTTGAAATTGTACATGCAAAATCTTTGAAAGATAAACATGAAAAAATTCCGGACAGTTTTGGCAATCGCAGAAATCATGGCGGATGGCTGGTTGATACCGGAGAAGAAAAAGCTGCTGTCACGATTTCATTTGATATTGCACATTCACAGCGCCTTTTGCCGGTATCTATTTTTGCGAGCTTTCTCAGTGCAGGTGCGAATGCATCGTTGGATGCAGCTTTACAGGAGCGCCTGGCCGGGATCGAACACCTGCAATGCCACTTGGAAAAACACCGCCTTGCATCCCGTTTGGTTATTTCCTGCTCTATGCAGCCTGAAAATCTGCTTTCAGGCCTTCATAAATGTTTTGCTGCCATTGCATTTTTAAAAGAAAGCACAAACCGTACACAGATGATGGATATTATGCAGCACTGGACAGAATCCAGAAAGCGATCATGGGCGCAACCGGCTGTGTTGAATTGGAATATGGGTACTTATTATTGCACTGCGCAGGAGGATTGTAAAAACTTTATTGAACGCAAGACTTCAGTCTCTTTTGAAGAGATTCAGCAGGCAGCGTTTGAAATCTTTCAGCCCGAAAATATGACGGTGGGGATTTTATGTCCGCTGGGCGTTGTAAAACGCAAAAAGCTGCAAAAAGTATTGCTGGAAGGACGTATTCTGCTGGCAGGCTCAAAATCTCAGGAGGAAGATGCTAGTACTGTTAAAAAGAAAATCCTTCGTCAGTTTATGCGCGATTGTCAGGCAGAATTGGACCGTTTTCTTGCAGAAGAATCTAAAGATTCTGCATCTGCTTATCAGATTTGGAAGAAGTTCCAGTGCTATGTGCGATTCCGTAAAGCGGAGGAGCCTCATTATTCGTTTGCTGGCGTGCAGGAATTTTTGTTGGGGCATGGATATTCCAAAGAAGATGTCAAGAAGTTCAAAAAGAAAAAAGATCGCGAAAAGAAAGACGAGAACTGGAAGAAGCAGGAACGTCCGGAAGATGACTTTGCGCAGATTTTAAAATGGTTTCAGGAAGATACCATACAATGGATCTCCCAACTGGCACAGGGCTCCTGCTGGCAGGGGGCAGAAGCGGCCTGCGTAAAACGCTGCAACTTATGGATGCGTTATTATGGTGCAGAAGAACGTGGATTGGATGCAGTCCAAAAAATGAGCCCTGGAGTAGATACGGCTCGCATTCAGGTTTGGTTGGAACAAAAAGAGAAGAAAAATTAAAGAAATTGTATGATCGTGCTGTATACTTATTGGTATGCAGTGTGAAAATAACCATTATTTGAGAGGAGACTGTATTATGAGAATTCTGTATGCTGCCGATTACAATGATCTGAGCCGTAAGGCTGCCAATCTGATTGGTGCCCAGGTGATTATGAAGCCCGATTGTGTTTTGGGTCTTGCAACTGGTTCCAGCCCGCTGGGAACCTATAAGTGCCTGATTGAGGCTTATGAAAAGGGCGATCTGGATTTCTCTCGCTGCTTTGCTGCCAACCTGGATGAATACCGTGGATTGACCAAGGATAACGACCAGAGCTATGCCTATTTTATGTATGAAAACCTGTTCAAGCATATCAACATTGATATGGCTAACACCAATATCCCCGATGGTACCAATCCTGATGCAGAAGCCGAGTGCAAGCGCTATGATGAAGCAGTTGCTGCATTGGGCGGCGTAGACATTCAGTTGCTGGGCATCGGCAACAATGGACATATCGGCTTTAACGAGCCTGCGGACGAGTTCCCGACGGGTACTCATTGTGTGGATTTGACAGACAGCACGATTGATGCCAATGCCCGTTTCTTTGCCCGCCGCGAAGATGTGCCGACTCAGGCCTATACGATGGGTATCAAAACCATTATGAGTGCGAAGAAAATCCTGCTGATTGCTTCCGGTGAAAACAAGGCTCCCATCATGTACGAGATGGCTGCTGGTCCGGTTGTGCCGTCTGTTCCGGCTTCTATCCTGCAGATGCACAATGATGTAACAGTAGTAGCCGATGCTGCCGCACTGAGCATTTTGCTGGAAAAGGCTCCCGAGCTGGTTGAAGGTGCTCCCAAGGCATAAAGAGAACATAGACTGAGCTGATCAAGTCGGTCAACAGGCTTTCCTGTTTCAGGAAAGCCTGTTTTTGTTTGCGTAAGAGTCATTCTATGCTATAATGTAGCCAGCAAGAAAGGAGTTGACAGTCGTGTCTGATATCCAAACGGAATTCACCGAGGTTTTTACCAACCATATCCATCGTGTAGGAAGTGAAGAGCTGCTCAATTGGCTGGGACAGAAAGACTTTTTCACAGCACCGGCCAGCACAAAATATCATTGTGCCTGTGAAGGCGGTTTGGCGATGCACAGCTTGAATGTATACCGGGTGTTGCGTGAACGGTATTTCGAAGAGGGCGACAGCGAAGAGAGCTTTGCTATTTGTGGTTTGCTTCATGATGTGTGTAAAGCACAGTTCTATAAGGTTTCCAGCCGAAATGTGAAAAATGAGCAGACCGGCCAGTGGGAAAAAAAGCCGTTTTATATGATTGAGGATGCTTTTCCGTATGGCCATGGAGAAAAGTCTGTCTATCTGATCGAGCGGTTTATGCGTTTGAAGCCCGCAGAAGCTGTAGCGATTCGCTGGCATATGGGTGGCTTTGATGAAGCGGCGCGCGGCGGCAGCTTTGCCATCAGCCATGCCTATGAAAAATATCCGCTTGCAGTTAAACTCCATCTGGCAGATCTGGAGGCTACTTATCTGCGTGAGCAGGGCACGTCAGAAACCCGGTGACTTACCAAATCGTAAGGAAATCGTAAGAAATTCTTGATAAATTCAGAAAAAGCTTTTGGTATAATAAGCCTCGAAAGGAGGCCGATGCCTGATGCAGCAGAATTTTGAAAAATCCAGACGCAAACAACGTGAAAAACTGATTAAAGGCTGTACCATTGCTTTGATTATTTCCGGCATCCTTTTTGCCGCAGTAGCAGCGTGTGCCTGTATCTATCTTCAGAATCCTACGGTAATCTGAGAGTATTCCTATCCAAATTTACATATGCACTCCGGGCAGGGCGTTTCGCATGATTTTGCGGGACGCCCTGTTCCTATAAAAATCCAAGAAATCCCTTGACAGGAATGGAAAAGTATTGTATTATTGTATCAGGTTAGTAATACAATAACACGACAGAAAGGAGGCGGCAAATTGAGCTGGGAGTTTCAATCAGATCGTCCTATTTATGCACAGCTGATGGAACAGATTAAGCGCAGAATCATTACGGGTATTTATCCACCGGGAGAGAAAATGCCGTCAGTGCGTGAACTGGCAGCAGAAGCCTCTGTGAATCCCAATACTATGCAGCGGGCTTTTGCACAATTGGAGCAGGAAGGGCTGTTGTATACACAGCGCACCAGCGGACGCTTTGTTACCGAAGATCAGCAGCGAATTCTGGAGATGAAGACAGAGATGGCCGATGAATTGGCAAAAAGATTTTTGGAAGATATGGAGCAGTTGGGCTACAATTGCCGTCAGGCCGTTGAGGTTTTGGAGAGATTTGAAAAGGAGAGTGAGAAATTATGAGCGCGATTTTGGAATGCAGGGGGCTTGTAAAACAGTATGGCTACCGCAGAGCGCTCAATGGTGTAAATTTGACCATTGAACGCGGAAAAATCATAGGACTTTTGGGGCCGAACGGAAGCGGAAAAAGTACTTTGATCAAATTGGCGAACGGATTGATTACACCAACGGCTGGTGAAATTCTGATTAATGGAAAAGCACCTGGCGAAGAAAGCAAAAAGATCGTTTCTTATTTGCCTGACAAAAATTATCTGAATGAATGGATGACTGTAGAACAGCTGATAAAATTTTTCTATGATTTTTACGAGGATTTCGACAGTCATGTGGCAATGGATATGCTGTCGAAATTGGGAATTGGCTTGAAAGAACGACTGAAAAATCTTTCGAAAGGAACTAAAGAAAAAGTACAGCTGATTCTGGTGATGAGCCGAAAAGCCCAGCTGTATCTGCTGGATGAACCCATTGGCGGTGTAGACCCGGCTGCGCGGGACTATATTTTGCATACGATTATCAGTAATTATAATGAAAATGCATCCGTCATTATTTCCACTCATTTAATCAGTGATGTGGAATCCATACTGGACGAGGTTGTCTTTATCTCTCAGGGGCAGATTGTTCTGACTTCTTCTGTAGATGAGATACGGGAACAGCATGATAAATCGGTAGATGCGTTGTTCCGGGAGGTGTTCAAATGCTGAAAAAATTGATTTATCACGAATTTATCGCAACCGGGAGGATTTTTCTTCCTCTTTATGGCGCTTTTCTGGTTATGTCGATTTTGCTGCGGGTGTATATAGGGGTTCAGCAGGCGTGGGGATTTGAACTGCCCGACTGGCTTGCAGTTATCGGAGCAATACCAATCATTCTGTATGTACTTCTGTTTATTGCGGTAATCGCTGCTACAGTTGTCGTGGCTATCCTGCGGTTTTATAAAAATCTGATAACAGAAGAAGGATATCTGATGTTTACCCTTCCTGTAAAAGTACATCAGCTGGTTAACAGCAAACTCATTGTAGCCACTGTATGGAGCATTATTAGTGGACTGCTCTGTACCCTTTCTGTCTTTATCTTGATAGTCACTTCCGATATTTTTAAAGCGGTTCCGTATTGGTGGGAAATTATTTACATACAGGCAGCAGAACAAGGGCTATATCTCACCGGTTGGCTGCTTTTTGAATTGATCGTTTCTATGCTGGTAAGTATTATCGGTTCTTTTATTATGATCTATGCAGCAATTGCTGCCACCAACTTCAGCAGCAACCATAAGGTATTGATGGGAATCGGCGCGTACCTGCTTATCAATATTGTGCTCCAGACGATTACCTCGATTGTCATGATCAGCGGCGGTTTTCTGATGAACGAAACGCTGGTGAGTATGCTGACCAGTCCTAAGAATTATATGGGCTTTATCGATCTAACTGTTTGGGGAAGTACAGCCATAACAGTGGTGACGTCAGCAGCGCTTTATTGGGGAACGTGCTGGGTATTGAAACATAAACTCAATTTGAATTAAAAAATTTAAAAAGACCGGTCTTTCGAAAAAGGCCGGTCTTTCGCGATTTTTGGGGAAGAGGCAGAAAAAGCATAACAAAGCGTTCAATCTTTCTTAAAAAAGGAATTGAAATTGGGCGAAGGATGGGGTATAATTAGAAGCAAATCGGTTTTGTTAATTTTTTGGCAGACAAGGAGGCTTTGCCGAAAATCAGGTGCTGACACCATGATGAAAGGTGAAGCTTATTTGTGTGTCAAAACAGGTGCTGGAAAGTGCCTGAGAAGTTTTAAGATAGGGGGATTATCGAAGTATGCCATCTGCAGAAAATATGAATCTTTCGCTGATTGTTTTGCTGACTGGTCTGGTGGTTGTTTTTGCTGCATTGATTTTCCTGACATTTATTATTAAGGGATATGGTGCACTGGTTTCTTCTATGACCGCAAAAAGCAAACAGAAAGCCGCTGATGCTGCAGCGCGTGCCGCAGCAGCGAAAGCTGCACCGAAAGTGTCTGCACCGGTTGCTGCCGCTGTTAAGCCGGCCGTTTCGGCTCCTGCTGTGCAGGAAGGGATTCCCGGCGAAGTGATTGCCGCAATTGCAGCTGCTGTAGACTATACCTATGGTACAGGTACACATGTTGTTCGCGCAGTGCGTCGTGTACCGCAGAATCGTTCCGCATGGGGAAGCGCGGGACTGGCAGAAAGCACCCGTCCTTTCTAAGGGGATTGGAAAAAAGAAATTTCTGTTGTTTGTTACAAGTTCCCTTATGATGGCTAATTGAATTCTGAAAGAAAGGACTGTAAGTCAGTGAACGTATTTACTGAATTGTGGAACTCCATTGTCGGCATTTGGAACACTTCCGGTTTCGTTACCAGCAACTGGCAGAACTATGTGATGATTCTGGTAGCCTGTGTTTTGTTCTATCTTGCTATCAAAAAGCAGTTTGAGCCCTTGCTCCTGCTGCCGATTGCATTTGGTATGTTGATGGTCAACCTGTTTCCCGGCATTATGGCTGCACCGACTACTACGATGACCCCAGTATCAGAGTATCTGGCAGCTCATAATAACCAGGCAGCCTCTTATGCTGTTACGGTTTTAAATGATGTAGAGTATTATATGGTTCCGCAAAATGGCGGCCTGTTCTACTATCTGTATCAGGGCGTAAAACTGGGTATTTATCCGCCTCTGATCTTCCTGGGCGTTGGTGCAATGACCGACTTTGGTCCCCTGATTTCCAACCCCAAGAGCTTCCTGCTGGGCGCTGCTGCACAGCTGGGTATCTTTATCACCTTTATCGGTGCAATTCTGCTGGGCTTTACTCCGCAGCAGGCTGGTGCTATCGGTATTATCGGTGGTGCTGATGGTCCGACTGCTATTTTTGTTACCACTCAGTTGGCTCCGGAACTGCTTGGCCCGATTGCAGTGGCGGCATATTCTTACATGGCATTGGTGCCCATTATCCAGCCTCCGATTATGAAGGCTTTGACCACCAAGAAAGAGCGTATGATCGTTATGGAGCAGCTGCGTCCGGTTACCAAGCTGGAAAAGATTCTGTTCCCCATTATCGTAACGGTTTTGGTATCTCTGCTTCTGCCCGATGCAGCTCCGCTGGTGGGTATGCTCATGTTGGGTAACCTGATGCGTGAGAGCGGCGTGGTATCCCGTATTTCCAATACTGCTCAGAACGAGCTGATGAATATCATTACCATCTTCCTGGGCACTACGGTTGGTGCTACCGCTACCGGCCCCGTGTTCCTGAACCTGCAGACTATCGGTATTATCTTCCTGGGTCTGGCTGCGTTCTGCGTAGGCACCGCTGGTGGTGTATTGTTTGCTAAGCTGATGTGCAAGCTTTCCGGTGGTAAGATTAACCCGTTGATCGGTTCTGCTGGTGTGTCGGCAGTTCCTATGGCTGCTCGTGTGTCTCAGAAAGTGGGTCAGACAGAAAATCCGGCCAACTTCCTGTTGATGCATGCAATGGGCCCCAACGTGGCTGGTGTTATCGGTTCAGCTGTTGCTGCTGGTGTGCTGATCAGCATCCTGAAGTAATTGGTTTTCCTTTTGAAACCTGTGAACCCCTGCGGATTTTCCCGCAGGGGTTTGTTTTAATGTTTAGATAAAGTTTTATATTGAAAAATACGAAAAGGATTTTTTAGCTTTATTATACGAATGGTAAAGAAAAATTAACTTCCGGAGGTTTTAACAATGAAGGAGATCAAGCTGTATACATCTCAGCTTTCTGAACAAATTCCTGCTTTACATGCCGGGGATAGAGTGCTGCTTTCCGGCATAATTTATACAGCACGGGATGCCGCTCACAAACGTATTTTTGCTTTACTTGATGAAGGAAAACAGCTTCCTTTTCCATTGGAAGGTTCCTGTGTTTATTATGCAGGCCCCACTCCTACACCAGAAGGAATGGCAATTGGTTCCTGTGGGCCTACTACAAGTAGCCGCATGGATGTTTTTGCACCTCGTCTGCTTGATTTGGGAATGAAGTGCATGATTGGTAAAGGGCAGCGTTCTCAGGCAGTTGTAGAGGCAATACAGCGCAATAAAGGTGTGTATTTGTGTGCTGTTGGTGGAGCAGGCGCACTGGCAGCCAAGTCTGTAAAATCGCTGGAAGTGATTGCGTTCGAAGATCTGGGATGTGAATCTGTCAAACGTTTGGAAATTGAAGATTTTCCGCTTTTGGTAGCGATTGACTGCCATGGTGGTAATTTGTTCGAGAGGTGATGTTTTTGACAAAGCTTATCATCAGATTGTTGATTCCCAATTGGAAGAATACAGAAAGCCCTGCTGTTCGAGAGCGGTACGGCAAGGTTTCTGGTTTGGTAGGTGTTGTGACCAACCTTTTACTGGCAATTCTGAAACTGGTAACGGGTCTGATTTTTAACAGTATTGCCATTATGGCCGATGCAGCTAACAACTTTTCTGACTCGGCTTCTTCGGTAGTGACGCTCATTGGATTTAAGCTTTCAGGAAAGCCGGCAGACGCAGAGCATCCCTTCGGTCACGCCCGGATTGAATATATCTCAGGGATGATTGTTTCTTTTATCGTAGTAATGCTTGGTTTTCAACTGGCACAATCTTCTGTGGAGAAAATAATAACCCCGGAAGAGGCTTCTTTTACATGGGTGACTGTCACGATTTTGATCGTTTCGATTTTAGCTAAATTATGGCAAGGTCTTTTTTACCGAAAAATGGGGAAGACAATTTCCTCTACAACTTTAATGGCTACGGCTACCGATAGCATCAACGATGTCGTAGCGACCTCTGCTGTGTTGCTGGGAATTCTGATTACCCTTTTTACCGATGTCAACTTGGACGGCTGGCTGGGCCTTGCAGTGGCAGTATTCATCATGATTTCGGGCGTTCGCCTCATTATGGAGACGTCTCAGCCTTTGCTGGGTACAGCGCCCTCTAAAGAGCTGGTAGACTCGGTATATACCAAAATCCTCAGCTACGATGGTATTATTGGACTGCATGATCTGGAAGTTCACAGCTATGGAGAAGGGAGGGTTTTTGCTTCTGTCCATTGCGAAGTGGATGCACAGCAAGATATCATGGTTAGCCACGATATCATTGACAATATCGAACGGGACTTTTTACAGGACTTGGACATTCATCTGGTGATTCACCTAGACCCGATACAAATACATGATCCTCGGACGAAAAAGCTCTATCATCAGATAAAGAGTTTACTTCCGACACTCTCTCCGGAGTATTCCATGCACGACTTTCGAGTAGTATGGGGAACGACTCATACCAATTTAATTTTTGACGTGGTGGTACCGTTTGGACAAAAAGAAAGCGATCGAGAGATCGCTCATCAAATTCAGCAGGCGGTTTCTAAAGAGTTGGGAGATAAATTTTTTACGGTAGTTACCATTGATCATAGCTGCCTGTAAAGCGCGTAAAAAAAGAAGATTTTTTTGGAAAAAGCCATTGACAAAGCCCGTAGGCCGTGATATAATAACACACGTCGCTTGCGGGTGTAGTTCAATGGCTAGAATCCCAGCCTTCCAAGCTGGTCGTGTGGGTTCGATTCCCATCACCCGCTCCATTGGCTCAGCCTTAACAGCAGAGCAGTTACGCGCCAATAGCTCAGCTGGATAGAGCAACTGCCTTCTAAGCAGTAGGTCTGGGGTTCGAGTCCCTATTGGCGCGCCAAACATGGTGGGTATAGCTTAGTTGGTTAAAGCGCCAGTTTGTGGCACTGGAGACCGTC